>NZ_JBEXNT010000027.1:0-78640 GCF_040611255.1 Kitasatospora sp. NPDC002965
TTCTTCCCGCGCTGGCTGCCATCCCCACTGCCCGGGTTACAAACCCCCGGACCCCCCACACCAGCCGCGCCCCCCCCCGGGCCGGGGGGGGGCCCATTCGACGTTCTCCGGGGCCGGGGCCGCCGGGCGGGACCGGGCCGGCGCGGGGCGACCGCGGCTTTTCGCAACGCCGGGGCGTGCGGCCCCGGCGGACCGCTACCGTCGGAGCCATGGCGGATCTGGAGCGCAGACGCAACGAGGAACTCGCCCGGATACTGCACCAGCTCGGCTGGAACCCGGAGCGGCTGGCCCGCGAGGTCAACCTCGCGCTGCCGGCGCGGCTGGCGATCAGCTCCACCGCCCCCTACAAGTGGCGCGACCGCGGCATGGTCCCGCGCAGTCCGCACGACCAGGCCGTCTGTGAGGTACTCAGCCGCACCCTCGGTATCGCCGTCACCTACGAGCAGCTCTGGGGCCGGATGGGCGGCCACCGGGGCGCCAAGATCCTCTCCCCGCGGCTGCTCACCGACCCGTGGACGGCCGACACCGCGCAGACCGCGCTGCGTGAGGCGGCCACCGATGCCGGACCGGTCCGCCTGGCCGACCTCTTCCGCGACTCGGACCTCGCCGAGGCGGCCCGCCGGCTGACCACCCCGCCGCCGCCCGTCGCCGGCGGTGACGGCGTGCTGCGCATCGCTCCCGGCCTGGTCGGTGAACTCGGCCTCGGGTACCGCAGCAAGCTCCGGTTGGAACGCTCCTGCGGCGGCGGACTCGTCCTCGGACCGGCGCGTGCCGAACTGGCCATGGTCGCCAAGCTGTTGGAGCTCGGTGCCTACGACGAACCGCTCGGCCGGGCCCTGTACGGCGCGGCCAGCCGGCTGGCCGGGCTGGCCGGCTGGGCGGCCTACGACCTCGGCCACGAGGCCGCCGCCCAGCGGGCGTTCGCAGCCGCGCTGCGTGCTGCGCACGTGAGCGGCGAGCACGGGCAGGGGGTGGCGGTGGTGGGCGGCCTGGTGGTGCTGGCCACCCAGGGGGCGGGCGGACGCGGGCCGGACGTGGTCACCGTGCTGGCGGAGGCGGTGGCGGCGGCCGGGGACGCGCTCGGTCCGGCCGACCGGGCGCTCCAGTTCGGACGGATCGCGCGCGCGTACGGACGGCGGGGCGACGGGGAGGCCCTGGCCGAGGCCGCGGAGCGGGCCTTCACGGAGCTGGGCGCGGTCGGGGTGGGCACCGCCGCCGGTGCGGGACGGGCGGTCGCCGGGGGCGCCGAGGCGGACGGGTACGGCGGGGGTGACGGGCTCGGCGGAGGTGACGGGGCCGGGACGGCCCACGGGGTCGGCGGAGTTGCCGGCCCGGGTGAGGTGCGGGCCGATCTGGCGGGCATGGTGGGGGAGGGGTACCTCTTCCTGGGCGACCACCGGCGTGCCCAGGCCCTGCTGGCCGAGGCGGTGGCGGGCCTCGGACCCGACCGGGCGCGGGCCCGGGCCCTCCTCATGGTCAGGCTGGCCGACTCCCGGCGCCGCACGGGTGACACGGCTTCGGCGATCGCCACGGCAGACGAGGCCCGGGCGCTGGCCGCAGGGATGCAGTCGGAGCGGGTCGCGCGGGCGCTGCGCGACATCGACGCGGCGTTCCGGGCGGCGACGGCGACGGTGCCGTCCTCGGCGGCGACCGCCGATCCGGCGGAGGCGGAGGCGGCGACGGAGGCGGCTTCGGCCTCGGCGGATGTTCCGGGGGTGGCGGAGGTGCCAGGGCCGCGTGACGGTGGTGCGGTCGGCGGTACTGCCGCGGGCGCCCGTACCGGAACCACCCGTGGGGGTGCGGAGGAGACCGCCGGAACCGCCGTCGCGGTCTGAGCCGCAGTCCTGAAGCGCAGTCCCGATCGGCGTCCGACCGCCCGCCGGGCCGCCGCCCGAAACGTGGGCCGATCGGCGTCCGGACGGACGGCCCGGAACACCGCCCGGGCCGTCCGTCCGGAATACCCGTCCGAGCCGCTGCCGCGGGCGCTGCGGATCCACCGGCGGGAACGGCCGGGAGGGGGCTGACCCCCTTGCGGTACCCTGAGCCCATGCGAACCGTGCGCCTGCTCCTTAGCCGGCCGCGCTGACCAGGACCGGCCGCGCCCTCGGGCGGAGCCGGAGTCGGCGTGGCGTCCCCTCCTGCGAGGGGCTTTTTTGTTTTCCGCCCGGGTGTTCGCCCGGTCTCCGCCCGGGTTTCCCGGCCCGGGCGCCGTTCGCCGCAGCCGGCCCGGCGCGCCGGTTCGCCAACTGACATCGATGGAGCTTGAAGGACCATGAGCGAGACGACCCCTGCGTCCGGCGCGGCCGAGACCGCGACCGAGCCGTTCCGGTACAGCGCCGCCCTGGCGGCGGAGATCGAGTCCCGCTGGCAGGACATCTGGGAGAAGGAGGGGACGTTCCACGCCCCCAACCCGGCCGGTGACCTGGCCGACCCGGCAGCCGGTGACGTCGCCGCGAAGCCGCACAGCTTCATCATGGACATGTTCCCCTACCCGTCGGGCGCGGGCCTGCACGTCGGCCACCCGCTGGGCTACATCGCCACCGACGTCTTCGCCCGCTACCAGCGGATGACCGGCCACAACGTGCTGCACACCCTGGGCTACGACGCGTTCGGCCTGCCCGCCGAGCAGTACGCGGTGCAGACCGGCACCCACCCGCGGATCTCCACCGAAGCCAACATCGCCAACATGCGCCAGCAGCTGCGCCGGCTGGGCCTGGGCCACGACCCGCGCCGCTCGATCTCCACGATCGACCCGGAGTACTACCGCTGGACGCAGTGGATCTTCCTGCAGATCTTCAACTCCTGGTACGACGCGCAGGCCGGCAAGGCCCGCCCGATCACCGAGCTGATCGCCCGCTTCGAGGACGGCTCGCGCGAGGTACCGGGCGGCCGGGCCTGGGCGTCGCTGAGCGCCGCCGAGCGCGACGAGGTGCTGGGCGAGTACCGGCTGGCCTACTCCAAGGAGGTGCCGGTCAACTGGTGCCCCGGCCTGGGCACCGTGCTGGCCAACGAGGAGGTCACCGCGGACGGCCGCTCCGAGCGCGGCAACTTCCCGGTGTTCAAGTCCAACCTGCGCCAGTGGATGATGCGGATCACCGCCTACTCGGACCGGCTGATCTCGGACCTGGACCTGCTGGACTGGCCCGAGGCCATCAAGCTGCAGCAGCGCAACTGGATCGGACGCTCCGAGGGCGCCCGGGTCGACTTCGCCGTCGACACGCCGACCGGTGACGCCGAGAAGATCACCGTCTTCACCACCCGTCCCGACACCCTGTTCGGCGCCACCTACATGGTGCTGGCCCCCGAGCACGACCTGGTCGACGCGATCGTGCCGGCGTCCTGGCCGGAGGGCACCCGGGAGGAGTGGACCGGCGCCGCCGCCACCCCCGCCGAGGCCGTCGCCGCCTACCGCGCCGCCGCAGCCGCCAAGTCCGACGTCGAGCGCCAGGTCGAGGCCAAGGTCAAGACCGGCGTCTTCACGGGCTCCTACGCCGTCAACCCGGTCAGCGGCGAGCCCGTACCGGTGTTCATCGCCGACTACGTGCTGATGGGCTACGGCACGGGCGCCATCATGGCCGTCCCCGCCCACGACCACCGCGACTTCGCCTTCGCGCGCGCCTTCGAACTGCCGATGCGCTGCGTCGTCGAGCCGACCGACGGCCGCAGCGAGGACCCGCACGACTGGGACGACGCGTTCGACACCTACGACTCCGTCATCGTCAACTCGGCGCACGCGGACGGGACCGAGGACGGCATCTCGCTGAACGGCCTGGGCGTCGTCGACGCCAAGGCCGCCGTCACCGCTTGGCTGGCCGGGCGCGGCATCGGCGAGGGCACCGTCAACTACCGCCTGCGCGACTGGCTGTTCAGCCGCCAGCGGTACTGGGGCGAGCCCTTCCCGATCGTCTACGACGAGGACGGCGTCATGCACGCGCTGCCCGAGTCGATGCTGCCCGTCGAGGTCCCCGAGGTCGACGACTACTCGCCGCACACCTACGACCCCTTCGACGCCACCTCCTCGCCGAAGACCCCGCTGTCCCGCAACGAGGACTGGGTCAACGTCGAGCTGGACCTGGGCGACGGCGTCAGGAAGTACCGCCGCGAGACCAACACCATGCCCAACTGGGCCGGTTCCTGCTGGTACGAGCTGCGCTACGTCGACCCGACGAACGGCGCCGACGTCGTCGACCCGGCCAACGAGCGGTACTGGCTGGGCCCGACCGAGCAGAAGCCGGGCGGCGGCGCCGACCTGTACGTCGGCGGTGCCGAGCACGCCGTGCTGCACCTGCTGTACGCCCGCTTCTGGCACAAGGTGCTGCACGACCTGGGCCACGTCTCGTCCGTCGAGCCGTTCCACAAGCTGTTCAACCAGGGCATGATCACCGCCGACGTCTACCGTGACGAGCGCGGCTTCCCGGTGCCCGCCACCGAGGTGGAGGAGCGCGACGGCGCCTACTCCTGGCAGGGCGAGCCGGTCAAGCGCGAGGCCGGCAAGATGGGCAAGTCCCTGAAGAACGCCGTCGCCCCGGACGAGATCGCCGACGAGTACGGCGCGGACACGCTGCGCCTGTACGAGATGTCGATGGGCCCGCTGGACGTCTCCCGTCCCTGGGACACCCGCGCGGTCGTCGGCTCGTACCGCTTCCTGCAGCGGCTGTGGCGCAACGTCGTCTCCGAGACGACCGGTGAGCTGGTCGTCGTGGACGAGCCGGCCGACGAGCCGACCCTGCGCGCGCTGCACAAGGCCATCGACGGCATCCGCGGCGACATGGCCGGGCTGCGGTTCAACACGGCCGTCGCCAAGGCGATCGAGCTGAACAACTTCCTGGTGAAGCGCGGTTCGACGCCGCGCGAGGTGGCCGACCAGCTGGTGCTGATGGTCGCCCCGCTGGCCCCGCACATCGCCGAGGAGCTGTGGCGCCGGCTGGGCCACGTCGAGTCGCTGGCCCACACCGACTACCCGGTCGCGGACCCGGCGTTCGTGGTCGACGAGTCGGTGACCTGCGTCGTGCAGGTCAAGGGCAAGGTCAAGGCCCGGCTGGAGGTCGCGCCCTCGATCTCGGACGCCGAGCTGGAGGCGCTGGCGCTGGCCGACCCGGCGGTCGTCGCGGCGATCGGCGGGGCCCAGGTGCGCAAGGTCATCGCGCGGGCGCCGAAGCTGGTCAACATCGTCACCGGCTGACGTCGGTCGGTGACGCCGGTCGGCGACGTCCGCCGGCCGAGGCCGACCGGGTGACGCCGATCGGGTGACGTCGACCGGCGTGAGGACGTTCGGACGGCGAGTTGTGGGCGGGTGTCCCTTCGGGGGCGCCCGCCCCGCGGCGTTCCGGGGCCGGCCCCGCCGGGCGCGCGCAGGCAGAGCGGGTATGGGCAGAGCGGGTGTGGGCAGAGCGAGTACGGGCAGAGCGGATATGGGCAGAACGGGGGCCGGAGCGGCCGGGTGCTCTCGGGGTGATCCCGGATCTGTCCCTGATCTCGGGCCCGCCGGGCCCGATCGGTCTCCTCCCCGACGAGTACGGGGGCTACGGTGGAACCCTCGGTGGTCCGGCCCGCGTTGGGACCGGTGGGGGCCGGTTCGGCTGGCGGAAGGTGGCTCGTGATGGACGTGCTCGGCGTGATGGTCGGACTGGCCCTGCTGTTCGGGCTCGTGGTGGCTGCGCTCGTCGTGGTCGGCGTGGTGAAGGCGGCCCGCGCGGTCGGCGAGAAGATGGAACGCCAGGAGGCCAAGGCCCGGCGTGCGGTGGAGAACGTCACGCTCAAGGCCAAGACCTACACCCAGACCGGCCCGCAGGGCCAGATCTCCGCCGTCCGGCTGGGCTTGCGGACCTCCCTGAGCGGCACCCGGCAGGTCCTGGAGGGCGGCCTCACCCAGGACGGCCAGCTCACCGAGTCGCTCGCGCTGCTGGCCCGGCTGGACACCCACGCGGCCGAGCTGGACGGCGAGCTGCGGACGCTGGAGCGCGAGCCCGACGTCGGCCGGATCGCGGCGAAGCTGCCCGAGCTGCGGGAGCGGGCCGAGCGGATCACCCACTCCGCGGAGACGATGCGCTGGGCCGCCCAGGACCGGATGCACCGGTTCGCGGACGACGAGCTGGGCCGGTTGAGCCAGGAGTGCGAGAACGAGGCTGGGGCGCTGCGCCACTGGGACGCTGCTGCGGGCGCTGCGGGTGCGGGCAGCGGGGCGCGTTCGGGCGCGGCGAGCGGCGGGGCGGCCGGTCCGGGCGCCGCGCGTGAGGCCGCGCGGGACGGGGCGGCCCGGAACGCGCTGCCGGACGGAACGAGCGGTCGGCCGAGCGCGGAGGAGCTGCTGGGTCTCTCCGACCCGCTGGCCAAGCTGGCGCACCGGCTGCGGAAGCCTACGGCCGGTCCCTCGGCGGGCTGAGCACGGCGTCCGGGCGCTGTCGCCCGGGCCATGCGGGGGGTAACCTCCGCCTCATGCCCGCCGACCTCGCGCTTGTCACCGATTCCACGGCCTACCTGCCCCAGGAAGCGGTCGACAGGCACAGCATCACGGTGGTCCCGCTGAGCGTCGCGGTCGGTGACGACGTGTTCGCGGAGGGGGTCGAGATCTCTCCCAAGGACGTCGCCGAGGCGTTGCGGGGCAAACACCGGGTGACCACCTCACGGCCCAGCCCGGAGTCGTTCGCGGCCGCCTACCGGTCGGCCGCCGAGAACGGCGCGCAGGGGATCGTCTCGGTGCACATCTCCGGCGAACTCTCGGGGACGGCGGAGGCGGCCCGGCTGGCCGCCGCAGAGTCGCCCGTCCCGGTCCGGGTGGTGGACAGCCGACTGGTCGGCATGGCGCTCGGGTACGGGGTGCTCGCGGCTGCGGAGGCGATCGCGGCCGGGCGCGGCCTGGACGAGGCCGCTGAGGCCGCCACCCGGCGGACGGCCGTGAGCAGCGGTTTCTTCTACGTCGACACGCTGGAGTACCTGCGCCGGGGCGGCCGGATCGGCGCCGCTCGGGCGCTGCTCGGTTCGGCGCTGGCGGTCAAGCCGCTGCTGCACCTGGACGGGGGGCGGATCGAACCCCTGGAGAAGGTCCGGACGGCGTCCCGCGCGATCGCCCGGCTGGAGGAGATCGCGGTCGAGCGGGCGGGGGAGCAGGAGGTCGACATCGCGGTCCACCACCTGGCCGCGGAGGACCGGGCCGAGCCGCTCGCGGAGCGGCTGCGCGGGCGGGTACCGGGACTGCGCGACCTGTACGTGGGTGAGGTCGGTGCGGTGATCGGTGCGCACGTCGGACCGGGGCTGCTGGCGGTGGTGGTCTCACCCCGGTGAGTCGGGGTGGGCTCCGGTGAACCTCGGTGGGTCCGGTGAACCTTGGTGGGCCCGGTGGGCCCGGCGCGGGTGGCTCCGGCCGGCTCCCGCGAGTCGCGGCCAGGGGGTTGCTGCGTACGGGCCGGTGGCGGAACGCTTCGTAGGCTCGGGAGCCCGTGGAGCCGGCGTACCGTCAATGCGCACATGGTCAACTACTCCCTGTGGGTGACATCTTCTCTCCACAGCCCCCCGGTTTTCCACAGGGCTTCGGCAATTTCCGCGCGACTCCGCAGCGACTCCTACCGTGCTCCGCATGACGAGCATGCGCATCGGCGCGACAAGGCGCCGCCGGATTCAGCACATCACCGAGACCGCGGGGTTGCGGATGGCGGCACTGCTGCCGGCCGCCGAGGAGCCGCCCGAAGAGCTGTCGGTGTACGAGAAGCCCGCGGCGCGGGCGGCGGAGCGCGCCGGAGCCTCCCCGGCCGGTGGGCCGCCGAGCGGCGGGCCCCTGCACGCCGGCCACTTCGCCGGCGACCTTCCTGTCGGTGACTTTCCTGCGGGTGACCTTCCTGCGGGTGGCTCCCTGGCCGGTGGTGCACCGGCCGGGACCGGGCCGCCCCGCGGGCGACCGGACGCGGGACCCGTTCCACCGCACGGTGTGCCGCCCGACGGGCCGGGCGAACCCCCGTCCGACAGCCTGCCGACCGGGCTGCCCGGCGGGAGCCCGGCCGTCGTACCGGCGGGCGCGTACCCGTGGGCGGGCGCGGCCCACGCCCTCGACCGGCGGGCGGTGGCGGGACTGCTCGTCCTGCTGCTGCTCGCCGTGGGCTACGGAGTCCAGCACTTCTGGCTGGCCAGGCCGCAGTCCGTCGACGTGCCGACGGCGGCGGTCGCCTCGGTGGGGCCCGGCACCCCGCTGTCGGGCCTGGCCGGTCCCGAGGCCGGTGGCGGCCCCGGGACGGGCGCTGCGGACAGCGGCACCGCCGCGGGCGCGGGCGCGTCCGCCCCGGTGGTGGTCGACATCGGCGGCCGGGTCCACTCGCCGGGGCTGCACACCCTGCCCGGCGGTTCCCGGGTCGCGGACGCCCTGCGCGCGGCCGGCGGCCCGCTGCCGGGGACGGACACCAGGAACCTCAACCTGGCCCGCGTACTGACGGACGGTGAGCAGATCCTCGTCGGCGAACCCGGCCTCCAGCCGGCCGCCGGTGCGGCGACCGGGCCACCGCCGGCCGGTGCGCCGAAGCAGCCCGTCAGTTTGAACCGCGCCACCCTCGAACAGCTCGACACCCTCCCGGGCGTCGGTCCGACCCTGGCCCAGCGGATCATCGCCTTCCGCACTTCGCACGGCGGCGCGTTCCGTTCGATCGACCAGCTCCGGCAGGTGAGTGGCATCGGGGAGCGGACCTATACGGAGATCAAACCGCTGCTCACCCTCTGACGACCGTCCGGACCGCTCCCACCGGCGGCTCCCGTACCCACCCCTGCCCGAAAGGAGGTGCCGTCATCGCCACCACCGCCCTCACCCCCGTCACGAGGAAGAGCCCGACACCGACCACGACGCGGCCGAGCGACTTCCGCCTGCTCCTGCCCGCCGTCTCCGCCTGGGCGGTCTCGGCTGCGGCCCTCGGGATGGGGCCCGGTCACGGGGCGGTTCTTCTCCCGGCCGCAGGGGCGGCCGGACTCCTCGGGCTCGTCCTGCTCGTCCGTCCCCCGGGCACCGGCCGCCGCCGTTCCGCCGCCGTGACACTGGCAGCCCTGCTGCTCACCGGGGCCGCTGCCGCGGGCGCCACCTTCCTCCACACCGCCGACCTGCACCGGGGCCCGCTGCCCGAGCTGGCCCGCGCCGCCCTTCCCGCCCCGGACGTCGACGTCGAACTGACCGTCACCGGCGATCCCCACCTACACACCTCACGGACCGGGGGATCCGGCGCCGGACAACGGCTGCTCACCGTGGACGCGGTCGTGGACCGGGTCGCCGTCCCGGACGGCCTCCTCCCCGGCCCGGGCCCGCACACGGTCCGTACCCGGACACCGGTCACGGTGATGGTCCGAGGGGACGACGGGGCGGACACCTGGGAGCGCCTGCTGTCCTCGACCGAACTGGCCGTCGCGGCGACGGTCCGCCCGGCGGGGGAGCAGGACGACGCGTCGGCGGCACTCCTGATCGTGCACGGCGTGCCGCGACAGCTCGCGCCGCCGAACGTCGCGCAACGCATCGCCGGCCGCCTGCGGTCCGGGTTGCGCGCGGCGACCGACCACCTCCCGCCGGACGCGCGAGGGCTCCTGCCCGGTCTGGTGGTGGGGGACACGTCGCGCCTGCCCGACGAGCTCCGGGAGGCGTTCCGGAGCACCGACCTGGCCCACCTGGTCGCCGTCAGCGGAGCGAACCTCGCGATCGTGCTCGGCGTACTGCTGGGCGCGCCGGGCCGGGCCGGAACCGCCGAACGGCGCGGCCTGGCCGCCCTGTTCGGGATCCCGCTGCGCACCAGCGCGCTGCTCGGAGCCGTTGTCACGCTGGCCTTCGTCACGATCTGCCGTCCGGAACCCAGCGTGCTCAGGGCGGCGGGGACAGGACTGCTCGGACTGCTGGCGCTGGCCACCGGCCGCCCCCGCCAGGCGGTGCCGGCCCTGGCGGGCACCGCCCTGCTTCTGGTCCTCCTCGACCCGTACCTGGCTCGCTCCTTCGGCTTCCTGCTGTCGGTGCTCGCCACCACCGGACTGCTGGTTCTCGGCCCGCACTGGGCGGACGCCCTGCGGGCCCGTGGCTGGCCGGACCGCCTCGCGGGTGCCGTCGGGGCGACGGCTGCGGCCCAGGCGCTCTGCGGGCCGGTGACGGTGCTGCTCTCCGGGCACGTCAGTCTGGTCGGCGTCCCGTGCAACCTGCTGGCCGAGCTGGCGGTGGCCCCGGCGACCCTGCTCGGGTTCACGGTCCTCGCGGTTGATCCGCTCTCCCCGGCGCTGGCCAGGCTGCTGGCCGAACCGGCCGCGGTGCCGGCCGGCTGGCTGGCTGCGGTGGCCAGGCACGGTGCCGAGCTTCCGGGGGCCCGGTTGTCCTGGTCGGGCGGCCTCGTCGGCACGGCCACGCTCGCCGTGGGGACGGTCGCGTTCTGCTGGACGGTTCCGCTGCTGCTGCCCCGCCGCGCCGGCCCGGGGGGACGGCGAGCGCCGCGCGGCAGGCTCCGGCCGGTGGTGACGGGCGTGCTCCTGCTGGCCCTGCTCGCCGTGCTGTTCCGGCCACCGCTGCTCGCCAGGGTCGCGACCGGCTGGCCGCCCCCGGGCTGGCGGCTGGTCATGTGCGACGTCGGGCAGGGGGACATGCTGGTGCTGCCCGTCGTCGGGGAGGGCCACGACCCGCCGGACAGTGCCGTGGTGGTGGACGCCGGGCCGGATCCCCGGACGGCCGACCGGTGCCTGCGCGACCTCGGGATCACCCGGGTGCCGCTGATCCTGGCGACCCACTTCCATGCCGATCACGTCGAGGGGTTGCCCGGCGTGCTGCGGGGCCGACGGGTCGGGGCGTTGGAGGGGACGGTGCTGGACGACCCGCCGGGCGAGGCAGCCAGGGTGGCGGCGTGGGCGGCGGCGGCCGGGGTGCCGCTGATGCGGGCGGGGCGCGGGGAGCGACGCTCGGCGGGGTCGGAGGTGTCGTGGGAGGTGCTGTGGCCGGACGGAGCGGAGCCGCTGGTGGCCTCAGGCGCCAACAACGCGAGCGTCGCGGTGCTGGTGACGTTGGCGGGCGGGTTGCGGCTGGCCCTGCTGGGCGATCTGGAGCCGCCGGCGCAGGAGGCGCTGCTGAGCCGGCTCAGTGCGGCCGGTGGTCGTGCGCGGGTGGACGTGCTGAAGGTGGCCCACCACGGCTCGGCCCATCAGGACTGGTCCCTGACTGCGGCGTTGAGCCCTCGGCTGGCGTTGATCTCCTGTGGTGCGGGCAATCCGTACGGCCACCCGTCGCCTCGGACGGTGGAGCGGTTGCGCGCGTTGGGGGCCACGGTGCTGCGGACGGACCGCGTCGGTGACATCGCGGTGACGGGGGACTCCCCGGCCCGCCTCGGAGCCGTCGTCCATGCGCAGGGTCCGCACACGGCCCCCGGGCGGCGTGCCCCGCCGGGGTGATCCCCCGGAGCTCCGCCCTCCTCCCGACCCCGAGCGGGGCTGCGGGCCAGGGGAGCGGGCCAGGGACCAGGGAGGAGGCGGGGAGGGGGCGGGGGTGGGGGCGGGAAGCCCGAGGGGCACGTTGTTGTTCGCGATCGCCTCGCACAGGAAGTCGGACCCGCCGACTTCCTGTGCGGGGCCGCCGGTGGAGGCCGTCCGCGAGGGGCAGCGGCGGTCAGCCCTGCTCCCGCCAGCCCTCGTGAGTGGCGGCGAGGGCGTCGAGGGCGCGGAGGCGGTCCGGGGTCCAGCCGGAGTCCGGAGGCTCCAGGACCACCAGCCACTGGGCGTCCTCGGCGTCGTCCTCGCCGGCGAGAGCGTCGCGGACGATTTCGAGTTCGCCGAGGTCGGGGTGGTCGAAGCCGAGCTCCTCCGCGGCCTCCTCGGCGGCATCGCGGTCGGGCAGGACGAGCAGTTGCCGGGCACCGGGGTCGAAGCCGCCGGGCTGGTCGGTGGTGGGATCTTCGGTCACCGGGCCATTGTCCCGTGAGCGGCGGACGGGTGGGCCAGCGGTGTCCGTACCCCGTGGGATGCTGGTAGGCGATGGCCAGGAAGAGTGCACCCGACGACCTGCTCGCCCCGCTGACTCTCGCGGTCGGCCAGGAGGAGCTGCTGCTGGATCGCGCGGTCGCCCAGGTGGTGGCCGCGGCGAAGGCGGCGGACCCGGACACCGACGTGCGGGATCTCGCGCCAGGGAGCCTCCAGCCCGGCAGCCTGGCCGAGCTCACCACGCCCTCGTTGTTCGCCGAGCGCAAGGTGATCGTGGTCAGGGCCGCGCAGGACCTCTCCGCCGACTCCGTGAAGGAGGTCAAGGCGTACATCGAGGCTCCCGCCGAAGAAGTGATCATCGTCTTGGTCCACGCGGGCGGCGCCAAGGGCAAGGGTCTGTTGGACGCGGGGCGGAAGGCGGGAGGCCGGGAGGTCGCCTGTGCCAAGCTGGCCAAGGCGAACGAGCGGCTGGCGTTCGTCAAAGGCGAGTTCCGGACGCTCGGACGCTCGGCGACGCCGGAGGCCTGCCAGGCCCTGCTGGACGCGCTCGGCAGTGATCTGCGTGAACTGGCGGCCGCGTGCAGCCAGCTGACCTCGGACGTCGAGGGCACGATCGACGAGACCGTGGTGGCCCGCTACTACAGCGGCCGGGCCGAGGCGACCGGCTTCGAGGTGGCGGACCTCGCGGTCACCGGTCGGGCCGCCGAGGCACTGGAGCGGCTGCGCTGGGCGCTCGCCGTGGGGCAGCCGCCGACCGGTATCACCTACGCGCTGGCGTCCGGTGTGCGGAGTATCGGGCGGCTGGCGACGACCGGACGGAACATGCGTCCGGCGGACCTCGCGCGCGAGCTGGGCATGCCGCCCTGGAAGGTCGACCGGGTGCGGCAGCAGATGCGCGGCTGGACCGGCGACGCCGTGGCCGTGGCGCTGACCGCGATCGCGCAGGCGGACGCCGCCGTCAAGGGCGGCTCCGACGACCCGGCCTTCGCGCTGGAGCGGGCGGTGGTCGCCGTGGCCAGGGCCGCCCGGGCCGGCTCCCGCCCGTCGTACTGACCACGTCCACCGGGGGATGCTCGTAGAGCTTGTAGGGCCCGGGGGCCAGGACGGCCGGAGAGGGACGGCCGGGCGCTCGGCCAACGCGGACGCCCCGGCCTCCGGCACGGACACACCGGCCGCCGCCGCCCCGGCGCCCCTCCCGGTTACTTGCCGCCGATGGCCTTGAGCATGTCGCGGGTGTCGTCGAGGATGGTCCGCCGGACGGTCTCGCGGTCCAGCGTGTGGTTCTTGCCGACCTGGTAGTTGTCGGTCCAGTAGAACGAGTACGTCATGCCGCCGTCGCGGACCTGTAGGTAGTAGTTGATGTCGTGCAGACTCTTGTCGGAGCTGGTCGGCTCGTCCCCGTAGGCGAAGTAGGCCTCTTCGCCGAGGTTCGGCACGTCGGTGATCTCGTACTTCTGCTGCTCGAAGTAGTGCCGGGTGGCGGCGAACTCGGGTGAGGAGTCGACGGCCTTGTGCAGCTCGACGCGGATGTCGAGGGTGGCGTAGTCCGGGGTGTCGCTGTCGCTGACCGTCCGCTTCACCAGGGCGTAGCACCGCATGATGTCCATGGACTCGCTGCGCCCGGTGTGCTCCAGCGGATAGTTGTCCACCATCTTGTACTTCTGCCGGAACCCGGTGAGCTTGCCCGCCTCGCAGATCTTGTCGACGGGGTGGTAGCCGCGGAGGCTCTGCGCCGAGGAGCCGCCGTCCACGAGGCTGGGCACGACGGCGACGGCGCCGGCCCAGGCGGCCGAGGCGATGATCGCACCGACGAACGCCCAGACCGCGTTCCGGCGCAGGTTCCCGCCCTTCCGGTCGCCCGCGGCACCGGCTGCGCCGCCGGGCACGGTGGGGGTCCCGGGCGGGGTGGGTGCGCCCGGCGAGCTCGGCAGCCCGGGCGGCGGACCGAAGCCGGGAGGGCCGCCCGGTGTGGGAACCGTCGGTGGTGACGAGGGCAGTGGCTGCTGCGGGAAGCCGGCGAAGCCCGACCCGCTCTGCGGCGGTGGCGGCGGTGGTGTCCCCAATGTGAGCCCCCCTTGGGCCTGCGACGAAGGTGCCGGAACCAGACCTTATCGGTCGGGCCGCAGGACGCGACAGGAGTCGCAGCGGCCCCGCCCGACCGCTGTCACCGGGCTCCGGAAACGACTGCTGCCCGCCCGGTGTGTACCGGGCGGGCAGCAGTGGAAGGGCCTAGGAACCGGCACTTCTGGTGGCGCTCTGTGCACCGCACCCGCGTGGCGAACGCAGGCCGCGTGCGGTGCGAGTCGTTCTGTGCTCCTCGGGCGTCCGGGTAGAGGGCCGGTGCGTCCCGAGGGGAGGGGCCGTCGATGCGGCCCCGAGGGCGTCAGGCCTGGACGGCGGTGTTGACGCGCTTGGTGATGGCCGACTTCTTGTTGGCGGCCTGGTTGGCGTGGATGACGCCCTTGCTCACGGCCTTGTCGAGCGCCTTGGAGGCGGCGCGGGCCAGCTCGGCGGCCTTCTCGGTCTCGCCGGCGGCAGCGGCCTCACGGGCCTTGCGCAGAGCGGTCTTCAGCGAGGACTTGACGGCCTTGTTGCGCAGGCGCGCCTTCTCGTTGGTCTTGTTGCGCTTGATCTGGGACTTGATGTTCGCCACGAAGGAGCCTCAGTCTTGTCTGGAATGAAACGGTTGGAACGGGCTGCACCGCGCGGCCGCCGGACCAGCTGAGAGGGCATGCCGGGGCCAGGTGCAGCGGCCAACGCTACCAGGGGCGCACCGTCCGCCCCAAACCGGGCGGCGGTCCGTACGGCGGTCCGGTCCGGTTCCGGGCGTGGTCTAGGCGCGCAGGACCGGTTCGCCGTAGTGCTCCACCTCGGGGAACGGCCGGTAGTGGTGGTGCAGGGACTCGCGCCACCGCTGGTACTCGGCGGAGCGGCGGAACCCCTCGGTGTGGTCCTCCAGTCTCTCCCACTCCACCTGCAGCAGGAACCGTGAGCCCCGCCCCTCGTCCAGGCAGCGGCGCAGCTCCAGTGAGCGGAAGCCGGGCTGGACGGAGATCAGCGGTCGGGCCTCGGCGAAGGCGGAGAGGAAGGCCTCCTCCTGGCCGGGCAGGACGTCGAGCAGTGCGCTTTCCAGGATCATGCGACATCATCCTGCCCGGGCCCGGTCGCCCGGGGGAGAGTCGACGGCCGAGGTCCGCAGGAGAGGCCCGTGGAACGCGCCCGGCGGAGGCGCGGACCGCCCCCGGAGGCGCCCCGGTGGCGCCCCGGCAGGGGCGAACCGGACGGCGGCGCGCGTCCTGCTCGCGGGAAGTGGGAGGATGGGAGGAACTATCTCGATCGGACGACCGTCCGGTCGCCCGGGAAGCCGGTCAGCGATGACCCGGACACCCCCGGCCCCCGGACCAACGGAGAATCGGACCAAGGTGCCCGCGACCCCCAGCAATGTGCCAGAGCCCAGCCGTACCGACCCGGCGCTGATCCGCAACTTCTGCATCATCGCCCACATCGACCACGGCAAGTCGACGCTCGCAGACCGGATGCTGCAGATCACCGGTGTGGTCGACCCGCGGCAGATGCGCGCCCAGTACCTCGACCGCATGGACATCGAGCGCGAGCGCGGCATCACGATCAAGTCGCAGGCCGTCCGTCTCCCGTGGGCGCCGAAGACCGGCGTCAACACCGGCAGCACGCACATCCTCAACATGATCGACACCCCGGGCCACGTGGACTTCACGTACGAGGTGTCCCGCTCCCTGGCTGCCTGTGAGGGCACCGTCCTGGTGGTGGACGCGGCCCAGGGCATCGAGGCGCAGACCCTCGCCAACCTGTACCTGGCGCTGGAGAACGACCTCACGATCATCCCGGTGCTCAACAAGATCGACCTGCCGGCCGCGCAGCCCGAGAAGTACGCGGCGGAGATCGCGCACATCATCGGGTGCGACCCGGGCGACGTGCTCAAGGTCAGCGCCAAGACCGGCCTCGGCGTCGAGGAGCTGCTGGACCACATCGTCGACAACATCCCGGCCCCGGTCGGCGTGAAGAACGCCCCCGCCCGCGCGATGATCTTCGACTCGGTCTACGACTCCTACCGCGGCGTGGTCACCTACGTCCGTGTCGTCGACGGCCAGCTCACCAAGCGTGAGCGGATCGCGATGATGTCGACCGGCGCGACGCACGAGCTGCTGGAGATCGGCGTCATCTCGCCGGAGCCGAAGGTCGCGGACGGCCTCGGCGTCGGTGAGGTGGGCTACATCATCACCGGCGTGAAGGACGTCCGGCAGTCCAAGGTCGGTGACACGATCACCTCGATGCACAAGGGTGCGACCGAGGCGCTGGGCGGCTACAAGGACCCGCGCCCGATGGTGTTCTCCGGCCTCTACCCGCTGGACGGCTCGGACTACCCGCTGCTCCGCGACGCCCTGGACAAGCTGCGGCTGAACGACGCCGCGCTGGTCTACGAGCCGGAGACCTCGGTCGCGCTCGGCTTCGGCTACCGCTGCGGCTTCCTGGGCCTGCTGCACCTGGAGATCATCCGGGAGCGCCTGGAGCGCGAGTTCAACCTCGACCTGATCTCCACCGCCCCGAACGTGATCTACCGCGTGGTGATGGAGGACGGCACGGAGCACACCGTCACCAACCCGAGCGAGTTCCCGACCGGCAAGATCGCCGAGGTGTACGAGCCGGTCGTGCGCGGGACCATCCTGGCGCCGAACGAGTTCGTCGGCGCGATCATGGAGCTGTGCCAGTCCCGCCGCGGCAACCTGCAGGGCATGGACTACCTCTCCGAGGACCGTGTCGAGCTGCGCTACACGCTGCCGCTCGCGGAGATCGTCTTCGACTTCTTCGACTACCTGAAGTCCAAGACCCGCGGCTACGGCTCCTTCGACTACGAGCCGATCGGCGAGCAGTCGGCCGACCTGGTGAAGGTCGACATCCTGCTGCACGGTGACGCGGTGGACGCGTTCTCCGCGATCGTGCACAAGGACAAGGCCTACAACTACGGCGTGATGATGGCCGGCAAGCTGCAGAAGCTGATCCCGCGCCAGCAGTTCGAGGTGCCGATCCAGGCCGCCATCGGCTCGCGCGTGATCGCCCGCGAGACGGTCCGGGCGATCCGCAAGGACGTCCTCGCGAAGTGCTACGGCGGTGACATCTCGCGTAAGCGCAAGCTGCTGGAGAAGCAGAAGGAAGGCAAGAAGCGGATGAAGATGGTCGGCCGGGTGGAGGTCCCGCAGGAGGCCTTCATCGCCGCGCTGTCGACGGACGCAGAGGCGCCGAAGGAGAAGAAGTAACGACGGTGCCGTCGAGGGGCCCGGGACGTGACGTCCCGGGCCCCTCGGGCGTTCCGGGGTGCTTCAGGTGCTTCAGGTGCTGCGGTTCGGTTCAGCGCAGCGACATGACCACGCCGTTGACGATGGCCGCCTTGGTCAGCCGTCCGGTCAGGCCGGTGAGGACGGAGGTCCGCATCGAGTCGTCGCCGTGGATCAGCTGGACCATGCCCTCGCGCCGTCCGAGGCTCAGGCACTGCACGGCGTACCGGAACGCGAACGGCTTGTCGGTGCGTCCGGCGAGGACGTTGCCGAGGTAGCGGCCCATCGGCTGGGCGGTGGCGCAGCCCATCCGCAGGGTGCCGGTGCCGGGGACGGTGACCTCGGCGGCGTCGCCGATCACGTACACGTCGGGGTGCGAGACCGACCGCAGGTGGCCGTCGACGACGGCCCGGCCGGTCGGGCCGACGGTGAGGCCGGCCTCGGCGGCGAGCGGGTGCGGTTCCATGGCGGCGGCCCAGACGACGAGGTCGGCGGGGATCCGGCCGGCCGCGGTGGTGAGGCCCTCGGGGTCGACGGCGGTGACGGTGTGGTGCTCGTGGATCTCGGCGCCGAGTCCGCGGAGCACGGTGTGGACGTGGCGGCGGCCCTTGGCCGAGAACCAGCCGCCGACCTGGCCGGCGGCGACGATCCGGACCTTCCACCCGGGGTGGGCCTCGGCGAGTTCGGCGGCCAGTTCGATGCCGGTGGCGCCACCGCCGACCACGGCGAGGGTGCCGGGCCGTTCGGCGGTGCGCAGCCGTTCGGCCACCTCGCCGGCCCGCTCGACCCCGTAGGCGTGGTCGGCGGCGCCGGGGACGCCGTGCCAGGCGGTCCGGCTGCCGAGCGCGTAGACGAGGGTGTCGTAGGCGACGGCGTCGCCGTTGTCGAGGAAGACCTTGCGGGCGGTGAGGTCGATCCGGGTGGCGCGGGCCCGGAGGTGCCGCACGCGGCGGCCGCGCAGGACCTCGGCGACGGCGGGCCGGTGTTCGGGGTGGCCGGCGGCGGTCTCGTGCTGGCGCACGCGGTGCAGGAAGCGGCTCTCGGGGGCGATCAGGGTCACGCGGCCGCGCTTGCCGGCGCGGGTCGCGGCGGTGAGACCCGCGTAGCCGGCGCCCAGTACGACGATCTGCTTCTCGGTCATGTCGTCCCGCTCCTTCGCGGCGCCCGGGGGCGCCCTCTCGCGGCGTTCCCGGGGTTGCCGGGAGCGCTTCTGCGCGTGTTCGAGAAGGGGACGACGCGGCCGGACGGACTGTGACCGTGATCTGCGTCACGGGAAGGTCAGGAGGCTGCCACGTTCAGGTGGGCGAGCTTCTCCGGGTTGACGACGGTGTACGCCTCGGTGATCCGGCCGTCGGTGACGGTGAACGCGATCACGCCGCCGACCAGCCCGGGCTGCGGGTACCAGATCACCCCGGGCTCGCCGTTGACCAGCGCGAAGCCGAAGCTCCAGCCGGGTGCGAGGAACTTGGCGGCCAGGCCGCGGACGAGCCGGGAGACCTTGTCGGCGCCGAACACCGGGCGGGCGCCGGCGGTGACGATGCCGCCGCCGTCGGAGTGCCAGACCACGTCGGGGTCGAGGACGGCCAGCAGGCCCTCGATGTCGCCGCGGGCGGTGGCGGCGGCGAACGCCTCGACGGCCTGCCGGTGCTCGGCCGGGTCGGCGGTGGACCGGCGGCTGCCGGCCTTGACCCGGCGGCGGGCCCGGGAGGCCAGCTGGCGGGCGGCGTCGGGGGTGCGGTCCAGCGAGGCGGCGATCTCGTCGAAGCCGACGGCGAAGACGTCGTGCAGCACGAACGCGGCGCGCTCGGCCGGGGTGAGCTGTTCCATGACGGCGAGCAGCGCCATCGAGACGGACTCGCCGAGTTCGGCGACCTCGGCGGGGGAGGCGGGGGCGTCCTGGTACGAGACGGCCGGTTCGGGCAGCCACTCGCCGAAGTAGGCCTCCCGGCGGGCGCGGGCGGAGCCGAGCTGGTCGTAGCAGAGGCGGGTGACGACCGTGGTGAGGAAGGCGCGGGGGTCGGCGACGGCGGAGCGGTCGACCGAGCGCCAGCGAAGCCAGGCTTCCTGGAGGACGTCCTCGGCGTCGGTGAACGAGCCCAGCAGCCGGTAGGCGACCGACCCGAGGTAGCGCCGGTTCACCTCGAAGGGGTCGGACAGCGGCTGGTCGGGCCCGGTGGCCGGGGCGTGCACGGTCGCGGTCGACGGGTCGTCACTCACGGGCCCTACCGTAGCGCCGGTCGTCGCGATCATGAAGACCCGACCGGGGCGGGAAACGCCGGCCCGGCCGTCCGGACGCGCGGCCACCGGGTCAGCCCGGACACCCGGACACCCGCACACCCGCACACCCGGACGCCCGGACACCCGGACGCGCGCACACCCGCACACCCGGACGCCCGGACACCCGGACGCGCGGGAGCCCGGGGCGGTACGGCCGTCGGGCCGTCCTCCCCGGGCTCCCGCCCGGCGTCCGCCGGGGTCATTCCCGCTCGGCGACCGCTTCGGCGAACTGCGCCTTGTAGAGGCGTCCGTACGCCGCGTCGGCGGCGATCAGCTCGTCGTGCGTGCCCTGCTCGACGATCGAGCCGTTCTCCATCACCAGGATCACGTCGGCGTCCCGGATGGTGGAGAGCCGGTGGGCGATCACGAAGCTGGTGCGGCCGCTGCGCAGCCGGGCCATGGCGCGCTGGATGAGCACCTCGGTCCGGGTGTCGACCGAGCTGGTCGCCTCGTCGAGGACGAGGATCGACGGCTGGGCGAGGAAGGCCCGGGCGATGGTGATCAGCTGCTTCTCGCCGGTGCTGACGCCCGCGCCGTCGTCGTCGATGACGGTCTCGTAGCCGTCCGGCAGGGTGCGGACGAAGCGGTCCACGTGTGCGGCCCGGGCGGCCTCGACGACCTGTTCGCGGGTGGCGCCGTCGGCGCCGTAGGCGATGTTGTCGGCGATGGTGCCACCGAACAGCCAGGTGTCCTGGAGGACCATGCCGATGCCGGAGCGCAGGTCCTCGCGGGACATGGCGGCGATGTCCACCCCGTCGAGGGTGATCCGGCCGGAGCTCACCTCGTAGAACCGCATCAGCAGGTTGACCAGGGTGGTCTTGCCGGCGCCGGTCGGGCCGACGATGGCGACGGTCTGACCGGGTTCGACCTTGAGCGAGAGGTCCTCGATGAGCGGCTTGCCCGGGTCGTAGCGGAACGCGACGTCCTGGAAGACGACCCGGCCGCGCAGGGCGTCGGGGCGTTCCGGCATGGCCGGCTCGGGGGTCTGCTCGGGCGAGTCGAGGAGTTCGAAGATGCGCTCGGCGGAGGCGACGCCGGACTGCACCAGGTTGGCCATGCTGGCGACCTGGGTGAGCGGCTGGCTGAACTGCCGGGAGTACTGGATGAACGCCTGGACGTCGCCGATGGACAGCGCGCCGGTGGCCACCCGCAGACCGCCGACCACGGCGATCAGCACGTACTGCAGGTTGCCGATGAGCATCATCGCGGGCTGGATGATGCCGGAGATGAACTGGGCCTTGAAGCTCGCGGCGTACAGGGCCTCGTTGTGCTCGCGGAAGGTGGCCGCGGACTCCTTCTGCCGGCCGAAGACCCTGACCAGGGTGTGGCCGGTGTACATCTCCTCGATGTGGGCGTTGAGCTGCCCGGTGGACCTCCACTGCTGGACGAACTGCGGCTGGGCGCGCTTGCCGACCCGGGTGGCGACGACGACGGAGAGCGGTACGGCGATCAGTGCGATCAGCGCGAGCAGCCAGGAGATCCAGAACATCATGGCGAGCACGCCGACGACGGTGAGCAGCGAGTTGATCACCTGGCCGGTGGTCTGCTGCATGGTCTGGCTGATGTTGTCGATGTCGTTGGTGACCCGGCTGAGCACCTCGCCGCGCGGCTGCTTGTCGAAGTAGCTGAGCGGCAGCCGGGCGAGCTTGGCCTCGGCGCTCTGGCGCAGCCGGTAGCCGGCCCGCTGGATGGCACGCGCGGCGAGCCGGCCCTGGACGACGCCGAAGACGGAGGACGCGACGTAGATCGCCAGGACCCAGAGCAGGATGCTGCCGATGGCGTCGAAGTCCATGCCCTGGCCGGGGGTGAAGTCGACCGAGGAGAGCAGGTCGGCGATGTCGGTGTCGCCGCGTCCGCGCATGGCGTCGACGACCTCCTGCTTGGAGGCCCCGGCGGGGAAGCGGCCGCTGACGACGCCGGCGAAGATCAGGTCGGTGGCGTGGCCGAGGATCTTGGGGCCGACGACGGCGCAGCCGATGCTGAGCACGCCGAGGGCGAGGACGCCGGCGATCAGGGCGCGCTCCGGGCGGAGCAGTTTGAGCAGGCGTTTGCCGGAGCCCTTGAAGTCCATGGACTTCTCGGCGCCCTGGCCGCCCATGAAGCGCCCGGGGCCGGCCGGGCCGCGGCGGGCGGCGGCGGCCTGGGAGTCGCCGGCGGCCTTCGGGGGCCCACCAGGGCCGCCCCTGCCGGGGCCACCGGGGCCACCGGGGCCACCGGGGCCACCAGCGCCACCAGGACCGCCGAAGCCCCCGGGACCACCGGGGCCTCCGGGACCTCCCGGGCCGCCGGCGGGCGACTTCTTCGGGTCCGGCGCGGGCTTGTCGGGCGTGGTCACGCCGCCTCCTGCTCGGTGAGCTGGGAGAGCACGATCTCCCGGTACGTCGGGTTGCCGGCCATGAGTTCGCCGTGGGTGCCGCTGCCGACCACGGCGCCTTCGTCGAGGACGATGATCCGGTCGGCGTCGCGGATGGTGGAGACGCGCTGGGCGACGATCACCACGGTGGCGTCGGCGGTCTCGCGGGCGAGGGCCTTGCGCAGCCGGGCGTCGGTGGCGTAGTCGAGCGCGGAGAAGGAGTCGTCGAAGAGGTAGATGTCGGGCCGCCGGACCAGGGTGCGGGCGATGGCCAGGCGCTGGCGCTGGCCGCCGGAGACGTTGCCGCCGCCCTGGGCGATCGGCGCGTCCAGACCTTCGGCGAGCTGTTCGACGAACTCCTTGGCCTGGGCGATCTCCAGGGCCTTCCAGAGTTCCTCGTCGGTGGCGTCCGGCCGGCCGTAGCGGAGGTTGCTGGCCACGGTGCCGGAGAACAGGTAGGGCTTCTGCGGGACCAGTCCGACACTGTCGGCGATGGTCTCGGGGGCGAGTTCGCGGACGTCGACGCCGTTGAGCAGGACCTGGCCCGTGGTGGCGTCGAAGAGCCGGGGGACGAGGCCGAGCAGGGTGGACTTCCCGCTGCCGGTGGAACCGATGACGGCCGTGGTCTCGCCCGGGCGGGCGGCGATGTCGATGCCCCGCAGGACGGAGGCCTCGGCACCGGGGTAGCGGAACTCGACGTCGCGCAGTTCGAGGTGGCCGCGGCGGAGCACCTCGGTGACGGGCTCGGACGGCGGGACGACGCTGGAGTTGGTGGTGAGCACCTCCTGGATCCGTTCGGCGCACACCTCGGCGCGCGGCACCATCATGAACATGAAGGTGGCCATCATGACGCTCATCAGGATCTGCAGCAGGTAGGAGAGGAAGGCCGTGAGAGCGCCGATCTCCATGTCGCCGCTGTCGATCCGGTGGGCGCCGAACCAGAGCACGGCGACGCTGGAGACGTTCACGACCAGCATCACGCTGGGGAACAGGTAGGCCATCAGCTTGCCGACCTGGAGCGAGACCCCGGTGAGGTCCTCGTTGGCGCCGGCGAACCGGGCCTGCTCGTGGTCGTCCTTGACGAAGGCCCGGATGACCCGGATACCGGTGATCTGCTCGCGCAGCACCCGGTTCACGGTGTCGATCTTCTCCTGCATGCTGCGGAAGCGCGGGCGGAGTGCCCGCACCAGCACGATGACGACCGCGCCGAGGGTGGGCACGACGGCGAGCAGCAGGCCGGAGAGCGGTACGTCCTGGTTGAGAGCCATGATGATGCCGCCGATGCACATGATCGGCGCGGCCACCATCATGGTGAAGGACATCAGGACCAGCATCTGGACCTGCTGGACGTCGTTGGTGGTCCGGGTGATCAGCGAGGGGGCGCCGAACTGGCCCATCTCGCGGGAGGAGAAGCTCTGCACGCGGTCGAAGATGTCGGCCCGGACGTCCCGGCCGACTGCCATCGCGGTGCGTGCGCCGTAGTAGACGGCGCTGATGGCGCAGAGGGTCTGGAGCACGGTGATGCCGATCATCACCGCGCCCACGCGCAGGATGTATCCGGTGTCACCCTTCACCACGCCGTCGTCGATGATGTCGGCGTTGAGCGTCGGCAGGTAGAGCAGGCCGAGGGTGGAAATCAGCTGGAGCAGCACCAGCAGGGTGATCGGTCGGGTGTACGGGCGAAGGTACGCCCTGAGCAGTCTGATCAGCACTGGCTCACTCTTGTCGTCGGCGGCGGCTTTGGCATCCCAATTCTCGTTCTTCGGCGGGCTCGTTCAGGCCATTCCCGCCAAGCGAGCCGGATCTTTGTCCAGCCCTTTGCCGAACGTTCCGGTGGGCGGGGTGGTGCCGTGCACCGGGGGATCGGGAGGGTGCCAGCTGGCCGCTCCCTCTTACGGAATGACCGGTTTCCCCCTAGGCTGCTGATTGCCCCCTTGTTACTCACCGGTACCGGCCTGGTTACCGAAGGGGGCCGGCGACCGCCCCCACGGACGCCGCGACAATCCCTCAGAGCCTTCCCTCAGACGGCCACCCGCTCCCGGAGGTCCTCGTTGAGTTCCGCGCACTCCCTGATCGACTCCGGCCGCGCCGACATCGTCGCCGGGCGTCCTGCCTCCGTCGCCCACCTGTTCCTGGAGCGGGTCGCCGCCACCCCGGGCGCCGAGGCCTATCGCTACCCGGCCCCGGTGGACGAGCAGGCGGCGGACAGTGCCCCGGGCGCCGAGCAGTGGCGTTCGGTGACCTGGGCGCAGGCCGCGGCCCGGGTGTACGCGGTGGCGGCCGGCCTGCTGTCGCTGGGCATCCGTTCGGAGGACCGGGTCGCCCTGTCCTCCTCCACCCGGCTGGAATGGATCCTCGCCGACCTCGGCAACATGTGCGCGGGTGCGGCGACCACCGCCGTCTACCCGAGCACCAACGCCGACGAGACCGCGTTCATCCTCTCCGACTCGGGCTCCCGGGCGATGTTCGCGGAGAACGCCGTGCAGCTGGCCAAGGTCGTCGCCGAGCGTGAGCGGCTGCCCGAGCTGCAGACCGTGATCCTGTTCGACGCGCCGGCCGAGACCCCCGACGCCGCCGGGCTCAAGATCGTCACCCTCGCCGAGCTGGAGCAGCTCGGGGCCGACTACCTGGCCGAGCACCCGGGCGTCGTCGAGCGGACCGTCGCCGCGCTCGACAAGGAGCAGCTGGCCACCCTCATCTACACCTCCGGCACCACCGGCCGTCCGAAGGGCGTGCGCCTGGTGCACGACTGCTGGGCGTACGAGGGGAGAGCGCAGGAGGCGAGCGGGCTGCTGGCCGCCGACGACGTGCAGTTCATGTGGCTGCCGCTGTCGCACGTCTTCGGCAAGACGCTGATCTCGGGGCAGATCGCCACCGGCCACGTGATGGCCGTGGACGGCCGGGTCGAGCGGATCATCCACAACCTGCCGGTCATCCGGCCGACCATCATGGCCTCGGCGCCGCGCATCTTCGAGAAGGTCTACAACGGCATCGCCGGCAAGGCCCGGGCCGAGGGCGGCGCCAAGTACAGGATCTTCCTGTGGGCCGCCCGGACCGCCCGCGAGTACGCCCGGACCGCCCAGGCCAACCGGATCGCCACCGGCAGCGACCGCGTCCCGTTCGCCCTCGGCCTGAAGCACTCGCTGGCCGACCGGCTGGTGTACGCGAAGATCCGGGCCGCGTTCGGCGGGCGGCTGCGCGGTGCGGTCTCCGGCAGCGCCGCGCTCGCACCCGAGATCGGGTACTTCTTCGTCGGCGCCGGGGTGCCGATCCTGGAGGGCTACGGCCTGAGCGAGACCAGCGCCGGTTCGAGCGTCAACCGGGCGGAGGACATCCGGGTCGGCACGGTCGGCCGCCCGCTGCCCGGCACCGAGGTCAGGATCGCCGAGGACGGCGAGATCCTGCTGCGCGGCCCCGGCATCATGCGCGGCTACCACAACCTGCCGGAGAAGACCGCCGAGGTGCTGGAGGCCGACGGCTGGTTCCACACCGAGGACATCGGAGAGCTGTCGGCGGACGGCTTCCTGCGGATCACCGACCGCAAGAAGGACATGTTCAAGACCTCCGGCGGCAAGTACGTCGCGCCCAGCGAGGTGGAGGGCAAGTTCAAGGCGGTCTGTCCGTTCGTCAGCAACATCCTGGTGATCGGCAACGGCCGCAACTACTGCACCGCGCTGATCGGCCTGGACGAGTCGGCGATCATGCCGTGGGCCGCCGAGCACGGCCTGGCCGGCAGGTCCTACACCGAGGTGGTCGCCGACCCGCAGGTCCACAAGCTGATCGACGGGTTCGTGCAGCGGCTCAACGCCGACCTCCAGCGCTGGCAGACGGTGAAGAAGTTCCACCTTCTGCCGCGCGACCTGGACGTCGAGCACGGTGAGCTCACCCCGAGCCTGAAGATCAAGCGGCCCGTGGTCGAGCGCGAGTACGCGGACGCCGTCACCGCGATGTACGCGGGCAGCAACGAGGCCTGACCGTCGCCGTCCCGTACGGACCGGAGGACCACCCGGGCCGTACGGGACAATGGGGTCATGCCCTCCGCACTCCCCGACGGCGAACCGGTGCCGTCCGACGGTTCCCTGCCCGCATCCGCGCTCGACGGACTCGGCTCCCGGCCGTTCGGCTTCTACCTGCACGTGCCCTACTGCGCGAGCCGCTGCGGCTACTGCGACTTCAACACCTACACCGCCACCGAGCTGCGCGCCTCGGGCACCGTCGCCTCCCAGGAGACGTACGCCGACAACGTGGTGGCCGAGATCCGCCACGCCCGGAAGGTGCTGGGCGGTGCCGACCTGCCGGTGCGCACCGTCTTCCTCGGCGGCGGCACCCCCACCCTCCTGCCCGCCGGCGACCTGGTGCGGATGCTCGCCGCGATCCGGGAGGAGTTCGGGCTCGCCGACGGCGCCGAGGTGACCACCGAGGCCAACCCGGAGTCGGTCGACCCGGCCTACCTCGCCGAACTGCGCGCGGGCGGCTACAACCGGGTCTCCTTCGGCATGCAGAGCGCGCGGCCGCACGTCCTCCAGCTGCTCGACCGCCACCACACCCCCGGCCGCCCCGAGGCGTGCGTCGCCGAGGCCCGCGCCGCCGGCTTCGAGCACGTGAACCTCGACCTGATCTACGGCACCCCCGGCGAGTCCGACGACGACTGGCGGGCCTCCCTGGACGCCGCGATCGGCGCCGGGCCGGACCACGTCTCCGCGTACTCGCTGATCGTCGAGGACGGCACGAAGCTCGCCGCCCGGGTCAAGCGCGGCGAGCTGCCGATGATCGACGACGACGTGCACGCCGACCGCTACCTGATCGCCGAGGAGGCGCTCACCGCCGCCGGCTACTCCTGGTACGAGGTCTCCAACTGGTCCACCACCCCGGAGGGCCGCTGCCGTCACAACGAGCTCTACTGGACCGGCGGCGACTGGTGGGGCGCCGGCCCCGGCGCCCACAGCCACGTCGGCGGCGTCCGCTGGTGGAACGCCAAGCACCCCGCCGCCTACGCGCAGGCCCTCACCGGGCACCGCAGCCCGGCCCAGGGCCGCGAGCGGCTCACCGCCGAGGACCGCCGGGTCGAGCGGATCCTCCTGGAGCTGCGCCTCGCCGAGGGCATCCCGCTGGACCTGCTGACGGACACCGGCCTGAAGGCCGCCCGGCAGCACCTCGCCGACGGCCTCCTCGACGCCGGATCCCACTCCGCGGGCCGCGCCACCCTGACCCTCCGGGGCCGCCTGCTGGCCGACGCGGTCGTGCGTGACCTGGTGGACTGAGATTCGCTGGCGCCGGACACCGCCGACCTCCGGACGTACGCCTGACGCGCCTCAGTCCGGCAGGGTGACGAAGTCGATCAGCTCCTCGACCCGGCCGAGCAGCTCCGGCTCCAGGTCCCTGTAGGAGTCCACCGAGGCGAGGATCCGCTTCCAGGCGGCGGGGGTGTCCACCGGCCAGCCGAGACGGCGGCAGACGCCCTCCTTCCACTCCTCGCCGCGCGGGACGGCGGGCCAGCCGGGGATGCCGACACTGGACGGCTTCACGGCCTGCCAGACGTCCACGTAGGGGTGTCCCACCACGAGCACGGCCTCGCCGGTGACCCGGGCGGCGATCCGGTGCTCCTTGGTGCCGGGCAGCAGGTGGTCCACCAGGACGCCGAGACGCCGGCCGGGGCCGGGGGCGAAGTCGGCGACGATCGCGGGCAGGTCGTCGATGCCCTCCAGGTACTCGACCACCACGCCCTCGACCCGCAGGTCGTCGCCCCAGACCCGTTCGACCAGCTCGGCGTCGTGCCGGCCCTCGACGTAGATCCGGGACCCGCGGGCCACCCGGGCGCGGGCGCCGGGCACCGCGACCGAGCCGGAGGCGGTCCGGCCGGGCGTGCGCGCGGGGGCCGGCCCGGTGGGCCGGACCAGGGTGACCACGCGCCCCTCCAGCAGGAAGCCGCGCGGGACCAGCGGGAAGACCCGGTGCTTGCCGAACCGGTCCTCCAGGGTGACGGTGAACCCCTCGGCGGTCTTCTCGCAGCGCACCACCGCCCCGCAGAAGCCGGTTTCCGCCTCCTCGACCACGAGGTCCCGCTCGGCGGGCACCTCGGGGGCGGGCTGCTGCCGCTTCCACGGCGGGGTCAGGTCGGGTCCGTACCGGCGGCTGTGCATGCAGCGACTATAGGGAAGACGGACGGAGGGTCAGAGCCCTGGCGCGCCCCAGACCGGGAACCAGCGGGTGAGGTCCTTCTCCAGCCGCAGGTCGTTCCCGAGCAGGGCGTTGACCTGCAGTTCCAGCGGGCTGTCGCGCTTCTCCCCGCCGCCCGCCGCCGGCGCGAAGGGGTAGAAGGTGCCGCGCTTGTACAGGTAGACCAGCGCCAGCGGCCGGCCCCCCTCGTCGCGGAAGGCGACGAGCGAGCAGAGCAGCTGCGGCCCGAAGCCGTTCGCCTCCAGCTCGCTGTTGACCGCGTGCAGGTCGTTGACCAGCTCCGGCAGTTCCCCGGGAGCGTGCCGGGCCAGCAGCCAGGAGTAGCCGTACGCGTCCTTGGACGCCTCGACGGGGACGCCGCCGCGCTCGGTGTCGGCGTCCAGGAGGGCCCGGACCTGCCGTTCGACCTCGCCGAAGGCCCCGCCCTCCACGGAGGCGAAGCAGACCGACCCGACCCCGGTGGGCCGGAAGCCGGCCGCGGCCTCCAGGGTGATCGCGGCGGACGGCACGCCGAACAGCTGGTCGAGGTCGGGCCGGACGGGCTTGGTGCGGCCGAACAGGGCGTCCAGGATTCCCACGGTGGTCCCTTTCCCGGAGGAGGAGGCGGTTCAGTGGCCGAGCCGGGTGGAGATCTCGCCCAGCTGCTCCAGCCGCTGCTCCAGCGTCGGGTGGGTGGAGAGCAGCCGGCCGGCGGTCTCCCGGGCGCTCAGCGCGGGGGCGAAGTAGAAGGCGTTGTAGGCCTGCGCCTGGCGCAGGTCCCTGGTCGGGATGGCGGCGATCTGGCCGGTCACCTTGGTGAGCGCCGAGGCCAGCGCGCTGGGACGGCCGGTGAGCTGGGCGGCGGCCCGGTCGGCCGCCAGCTCCCGGTAGCGGGAGAGCAGCCGGGTCAGCAGGAAGCTGATCGCGTACACCACCACCGACACCAGCGGGACGATCAGGGCGGCGATCGCGGCGTTGGAGTCGTTGCTGTTGCGGCCGCCGCCCATGAACCCGCCGTACATGGCGATCCGGGTCATGGCTCCGGCGAGGACACCGAGGAACCCGGCGACGGTCATCACCGCGACGTCCCGGTGGGCGACGTGGGACAGCTCGTGGGCGAGCACGCCCTCCAGTTCCTCCGGCTCCAGCCGGCGCAGCAGCCCGGTGGTGACGCAGACCACCGCGTTCTTCGGGTTGCGGCCGGTGGCGAAGGCGTTCGGCATGTCGTTGTCGGCGACCGCCACCCGGGGTTTGGGCATGTCGGCCAGCGCGCAGAGCCGGTCGACGGTGCCGTGCAGCTGCGGGTACTGCTCGGGGGTGACCCGGTGCGCCCCCATGGCCCGTTCGGTGATCTTGTCGCTGAACCAGAACTGGGCGACGAACAGGCCGCCCGAGATCAGGACGACGATCGGCCAGGCGCCGCGCAGCAGCACGATCAACAGCCCGGTGAATCCGACGTACAGCAGCCCGATCACGAACATCGTGCCGACCATCCGGCCGGTCAGGCCGCGGTCCGGCGCGAAACGGGAGTGCTGGCCCGAGGTCGACATCGCTGGTCCTCCGTTCGCCGTCCGCTTCCGATGCTGCCACCAGGCCGGGCCCGCGGCATCACCCGCGCGCCGCGAACTGCGGGCAGGATCACTCCGGCCGGGCCGTTCCTGCCGTCGGACCCGGGCCTTACACTGGCAGGTAGGGTCCTGGCACTCGTATGTTCCGAGTGCCAAGCCCGGTTCCTCCCGGAACGGGCGAAGCTGCTCGAAACGGACACATGTCATATCGGACAACGCGTGAAGACGGAGGTGCGTGCCCATGGCCGGTGAGGTCCGCCAGCTGGACGACCGCAAACTCGCGGTGCTTCGCGCCATCGTCCAGGACTACGTGGGGACGGAGGAGCCGGTCGGCTCCAAGGCCCTCGTGGAGCGGCACAACCTCGGGGTCTCCCCGGCGACCGTCCGCAACGACATGGCCGCGCTGGAGGAGGACGGTTACATCCACCAGCCGCACACCAGCGCCGGGCGCATCCCCACCGACAAGGGGTACCGCCTGTTCGTGGACCGGCTGGCCGAGGTCAAGCCGATGAGCGCGCCCGAGCGGCGGGCGATCCGGCACTTCCTGGACGGGGCGGTCGACCTCGACGACGTGGTCGCCCGTACGGTGCGGCTGCTCGCCCAGCTGACCCGCCAGGTCGCGGTGGTGCAGTACCCCTCGCTCTCCCGGTCCACCGTGCGGCACATCGAGCTGGTCGCGCTGGCCCCGGCCAAGGTGATGCTGGTGCTGATCACCAACACCGGCCGGGTCGAGCAGCGGATGGTGGACTGCCCCGGGGCGGTGGGCGAGACCGTCCTGGCCGACCTCCGGGCCCGGATCAACGCGCGGGCCGCCGGACAGCGGCTCCCCGAGGTCCCGGGACTGCTGGAGGACCTTCCCGCGCAGTTCGAGGCGGGTGACCGGCCGACCGTCGCGACGGTCCTGGCGACGCTCTTCGAGGCGCTCGCCGAGCAGAACGAGGAACGGATCATGCTGGCCGGCACGGCCAACCTGACCCGTTTCGGCCACGACTTCCCGTTGACCATCCAGCCGGTGCTGGAGGCACTGGAGGAACAGGTCATCCTGCTCCGCCTCCTGGGTGAGACCGCGGACGCCGGGATGACGGTCCGGATCGGGCGTGAGAACGCCTACGAGGGCCTCAATTCCACCTCCGTCGTCTCGGTCGGTTACGGTTCGGGCGACGAGAGCGTGGCCAAACTGGGTGTGATCGGTCCGACCCGGATGGACTATCCGGGCACAATGGGGGCGGTGCGAGCGGTGGCACGGTACGTGGGCCAGATCCTGGCCGAGTCGTAGGAACGGCCACCGTCAGGACCCTGACGGTGGTTCCAGTCGCAAGCACTTCTACAGGCGGAACAAGCGGAGCATTTGGTGGCCACGGACTACTACGCGGTACTCGGCGTCCGACGGGATGCGGGGCAGGACGAGATCAAGAAGGCGTTCCGGCGCCTGGCACGCGAACTGCACCCGGACGTCAACCCGGACCCGAAGACGCAGGAGCGGTTCAAGGAGATCAACGCCGCCTACGAGGTGCTCTCCGACCCGCAGAAGCGCCAGGTCTACGACCTCGGCGGTGACCCGCTGTCGCCGAACGGCGGCGCGGGCGGCTTCGGCGCGGGCGCGGCGGGCTTCGGCTTCTCCGACATCATGGACGCCTTCTTCGGCGCCGCCTCGGGCCAGCGCGGCCCGCGGTCGCGGACCCGCCGGGGCCAGGACGCCATGATCCGGCTGGAGATCACCCTGGAGGAGGCCGCCTTCGGCACCACCAAGGAACTCCAGGTCGACACGGCCGTCACCTGCACCACCTGCAGCGGCGAGGGCGCGGCCCCCGGCACCTCCGCGCAGACCTGCGACATGTGCCGCGGCAAGGGCGAGGTCTCCCAGGTCACCAGGTCCTTCCTGGGCCAGGTCATGACCTCCCGCCCCTGCCCGCAGTGCCAGGGCTTCGGCACCGTCGTGCCGACCCCGTGCCCGGAGTGCGCCGGCGACGGCCGGGTCCGCGCCCGCCGCACCCTCACCGTCAAGATCCCCGCCGGTGTCGACAACGGCACCCGGATCCAGCTGGCCGGCGAGGGCGAGGTCGGCCCCGGCGGCGGCCCGGCCGGCGACCTCTACGTCGAGATCGCCGAGACCGCCCACACGGTGTTCCAGCGGCGCGGCGACGACCTGCACTGCACCGTCACCATCCCGATGACGGCCGCCTCGCTCGGCACCCAGGTGCCGTTGCAGACCCTGGACGGGCTGGAGGAGGTCGACATCCGGCCCGGCACCCAGTCCGGACAGTCGATCCCGCTGCACGGTCGCGGCATCACCCATCTGCGCGGCGGCGGCCGGGGCGACCTGATAGTGCACGTCGAGGTGCAGACGCCCTCCAAGCTCGACCCCGAGCAGGAGGACCTGCTGCGCCGCCTCGCGGTGCTGCGCGGTGAGGAGCGGCCGTCCGGCCAGTTCGCGCCCGGGCAGCAGGGCCTGTTCTCCCGCCTGAAGGACGCCTTCAACGGCCGCTGACGGCTCCGGCGCCCGGCACTCCGCGACCTCCGTCGCCGGGGTGCCGGGCGCCGTCGTTCCACCGCCCGACCCATTCCGGAGGAAGACCCCATGACCGCGCCCGTGTTCGTCGTCGAGACCGAGCGGATCGCCACCGCCGCCCCCGGCGTGCTGGTCCGGCTGGACGGGCCCGAGGGGCGGCACGCGGCGGCGGTGAAGCGGCTGGAGGCGGGCGAGGCCGTGACCCTGGCCGACGGGCTCGGCCTCGGGGTGGACGGCACCGTCGCGGCGGTGCACGGCAAGGACGCGATCGAGGTGACGGTGACGGCCGTCCGCCGCGAGGCCGAGCCGGCGCCCCGGATCGTCGTGGTCCAGGCGCTGCCCAAGGGCGACCGCGGCGAGCTGGCGGTGGAGACCATGACCGAGGTCGGGGTGGACGTGGTGATCCCCTGGTCGGCCTCCCGCTGCATCACCCAGTGGAAGGGCGACCGCGGCGCCAAGGCGCTCGCCAAGTGGCGCGCCACCGCGCGGGAGGCCGGCAAGCAGTCCCGCCGGCTGCGGTTCCCCGAGGTCCGCGAGCCGCTGACCACCCGGCAACTGGTCCCGGTGCTGGCCGGCGCGGCGTTCGCCGCCGTGCTGCACGAGGAGGGCGCCGAGCCGCTGGCCGGGGCCGCGCTCCCGGACTCCGGGGACCTCGTGCTGGTGGTCGGCCCCGAGGGCGGCGTCTCCCCGGAGGAGTTGGCGGCCTTCGCCGAGGCGGGGGCGAAGCCGTTCCGGCTCGGCCCGTCGGTGCTGCGCACCTCCACGGCAGGGGTGGCGGCCGGGGCCCTGCTGCTGGGCCGCACCGGCCGCTGGAGCTGAGCCGACCGCACCGGGCCGTTCGAGCGGGGCGGCGGGCCGGGTAGGCCGGGCGGGCCGGGCGGCCCCGGATCCCCGGTCCCCCGACAGGGGGTCCTGGTCGGCGAAAACCGGGCGTGGGCCGGGCACGGGTGCCTAGGGTGGCGGTGTGAGCGAACCCGAAAGCACCCCCGCCGGCGCCTACCTGCGCCACCCGCACCTCCACGGCGACCTCGTCACCTTCGTCGCCGAGAACGACGTGTGGCTCGCCCCGCTGGACGGCGGCCGGGCCTGGAGACTGACGGCCGATCACCTCCCGGTGCGCCGCCCGAGATTCTCCCCGGACGGGCGGCACGTCGCCTTCACCTCCGCCCGCGACGGCGCACCCGAGGTGCACGTCGTCCCGGTGGACGGCGGCCCGTCCCGACGGCTGACCCACTGGGGCGACGCCCAGACCCAGCTGCGCGGCTGGACCCCGGACGGCCGGCCGATCGCCACCACCGCCGCCGGACAGGGCTCGCTGCGCCGCACCTGGGCCCACGCGGTGCCGCTGGACGGCGGTGAGCCGGAACGGCTGCCGTACGGGCCGGTCGGCGGGCTGTCCTTCGAGGCGGGCGGCTCGGGGGCGCCCCCGGCCGAAGGCGGGGGGCGGGTGCTGCTGGTCTCCGCGTTCGGCGTGGAGCCGGCCTGGTGGAAGCGGTACCGGGGCGGGCGGACCGGCAAGCTGTGGATCGGTACGGAGCGGTTCGACCGGATCCACGAGGAGCTGACCGGGAACATCGACTCGCCGCTCTGGGTGGGGGAGGCGGACCGGGCGAGGATCGCCTTCCTCTCCGACCACGAGGGCGTCGGCGACCTCTGGTCCAGCCTCCCGGACGGCACCGACCTGCGCCGCCACTCCTCCTCCCCGGACGGCTTCTACGCCCGCAACGCCGCCACCGACGGCACCCGCGTCGTCTGGCACACCGCGGGCGACCTCTGGCTGCTGGACGACCTGGCCGACGAGGCGCCGCGGCGCCTCGACGTCCGGCTGGCGGGTCCGCGCACCGGCCGCCGCCCGCGTCCGGTCCCGGCCGCGCACTGGCTGGAGACCGCCGCGCCCGACCGCACCGGCCGGGCCGGCGCCGTCGTGGTGCGCGGGACCGTGCACTGGCTGACCCACCGGGAGGGCCCGGCCCGCGTCCTGGACGAGTCGCCGGGCGTGCGCGGCCGACTCGCCCGCGTGGTGCCCGGTTCGGGCGAGGACGGCGGGCAGGGCGTGGTCTGGGTGACCGACGCCGAGGGCGAGGACGCGATCGAGTACGCCCCCGCGGTGCTCGGCACCGAGCGCCGCCGGCTGGCCGCCGGGCAGCTCGGCCGGGTCCGGTCGCTGCTCGTCTCGCCGGACGGCAAGCAGGTGGCGGTCGGCGCGCACGACGGCCGGGTCCTGCTGGTCGCCCTGACCGACGGCGTCGTGCACGAGCTTGCGCACAGCACCGACGGCGAGGTCAGCGGCCTGGCGTTCAGCCCGGACTCGGCCTGGCTGGCCTGGTCCCAGCCCGCCCTCGGGCCGTGGTCGCTGCGCCAGATCGTGCTGGCCAACCTGACCACCCGGACGGTGTCCGAGGCCACCCCGCAGCGGTTCATCGACACCTCGCCGGCCTTCACCACGGACGGCCGGCACCTGGCGTTCCTCTCGGTGCGCAACTTTGACCCGGTCTACGACTCGCACGTCTTCGACCTGTCCTTCCCGAACGGCTGCCGCCCGTACCTGATCACGCTGGCCGCCGACACGCCGTCCCCGTTCGGGCCGCGGCGGGCCGGTCGGCCGGTCGGCGGCGAGGACGACGAGCCCAAGGGCAAGAAGACGGAGGGCGAGGAGGGCACGGCCGACGCGCCGCCGGTCACCCGGGTCGACCTCGACGGCATCGCCGACCGGATCGTGCCGTTCCCGGTCGAGGGCGGCCGGTTCGGCTCGCTGCGGGCCGCCAAGGACGGCGTGCTCTGGACGCGCGTCCCGCTGGTCGGCGAGCTCGGCGACGAGGCGGCCTCGCTGGAGGACGAGCGGCCGCGCCCCACGCTGGAGCGGTTCGACCTCCGCAAGCGCCGGGCCGAGCAACTGGTGGACGGGCTGGACTCGTTCGCGGTGAGCGGCGACGGCACCCGGCTCGCGGTGCTGGACGAGGGCGAGCTGCGGATCGTGCCCGCCGACCACAAGGCGGTCGGCGAGGACGACGAGATCGAGGTCGACCTCGCCCGGCTCCGAGTGACCGTCGACCCGGCCGCCGAGTGGCGGCAGATGTTCGACGAGAACGGCCGCCTGATGCGCGACAACTTCTGGCGCCCGGACCTCGACGGCGTGGACTGGGCGGGCGTGCTGGCCCGGTACCGGCCGCTGGTGGACCGGATCGGCTCCCACGACGACCTGGTCGACCTGCTCTGGGAGGTGCACGGCGAGCTGGGCACCTCGCACGCCTACGTGCTGCCGCACGGCCTGCACACCGAGCCGGCCCGCCGGCAGGGCCTGCTCGGCGCCGACCTCGTCAAGGACGGCGACGCCTGGCGGATCTCCCGGATCCTGCCCGGCGAGTCCTCCGACCCCCGGGCCCGCTCGCCGCTGGCGGCGCCCGGTGCCGCGATCCGCCCCGGGGACGCCGTCCTGGCGGTCAACGGGCGCCCGGTCGATCCGGTGACCGGCCCGGCGCCGCTGCTGGCGGGCACCGCCGGGCAGCCGGTCGAGCTGACCGTGGCCGGCAAGGACGGCACCGACCGGCGTCACCCCGTCGTCGTCCCGCTCGCCGACGAGGAGCCGCTGCGCTACCACGACTGGGTCACCGGCCGGCGGGCCGCCGTCCGGGAGCTGTCCGACGGGCGGCTCGGCTACCTGCACATCCCCGACATGCAGACCACCGGCTGGGCGCAGATCCACCGGGACCTGCGGTCGGAGATGGCCAGGGAGGGCGTGATCGTCGACATCCGGGGCAACCGGGGCGGGCACACCTCCCAGCTGGTGATCGAGAAGCTGGCCCGGCGGATCGTCGGATGGGGCATCGCCCGGGACATCGCCAGCCCGGCGCCGTACCCGGAGGACGCGCCGCGCGGGCCGGTCGTCGCGCTGGCCGACGAGTACTCGGGTTCCGACGGCGACATCGTCAACGCCGCCATCCAGGCACTCGGCATCGGCCCCGTGGTCGGCACCCGCACCTGGGGCGGGGTGATCGGCATCGACAGCCGGTACTCGCTGGTGGACGGCACCCTGGTGACCCAGCCCAAGTACGCGTTCTGGTCCGAGCGGTACGGCTGGGGCGTGGAGAACCACGGGGTCGACCCGGACGTCGAGGTGCTGTTCCCCCCGCACGCGTGGGCGGCGGGGGAGGACCCGCAGCTCGCCGAGGGCGTCCGGATCGCCCTGGCGGCGCTGGACCGGGCTCCGGCCAAGGCGGCGCCGGCGCTGCCCTGGGTGTAGGCACCGACCGGCGGTACGGGAGGCCGGCGGCGGGTCCGGCCTCCCGTACCCGGCCTCCCGCCCCGGGTACCCGTCCCTGGGGGCCCGTCCCGCCGAAGGTCGGCCTGCTCACCGAGGAGCCGGAGTCGGAGGGCACCGCCGCCGGGGTCCGCGTGGTCCGCCGGAGGCACCTGCGCGAGTACCAGCAGGCCGGGGCACGGCTCGGCTAGCATGCCGCCGTACGCCCCGACCGGCAGCGGGCCCGACGCCGGGCCCGGTTCCGGACCCGGGTCCGAGTCCCACCCCGACCGACAGCGCGAGGAGACCCCGATGGCCGGCGAGCCGCAGCCCGACTGCCTGTTCTGCAAGATCGTGGCCGGCGAGATCCCGGCCACCGTGGTGCGCAAGACCGACCGCGTCCTGGCCTTCCGCGACATCGCCCCGAAGGCCCCGGTGCACGTGCTGGTCATCCCGCACGTCCACTACCCGAACGCCGCCGCGCTGGCCGACGCCGAGCCGGAGATCGCCGGTGAGCTGCTCGCCGAGGCCGGCCGGGTCGCGGCGGACGAGGGCATCGCGGACTACCGCCTGATCTTCAACACCGGGGCCGGTGCCGGGCAGACCGTCTTCCACGCCCACGTCCACGTGCTCGGCGGTACGTCGATGACCGAGCGCATGGTCTAGCCGCGTGTCGCAGCGCGAACTCGTCGTCCTCGGCACCGCCAGCCAGGTCCCGACCCGGCACCGGAACCACAACGGCTACCTGCTGCGCTGGGACGGCGAGGGGCTGCTCTTCGACCCGGGCGAGGGCACCCAGCGGCAGATGCTGCACGCCGGGGTCTCCGCCACCCAGCTCACCCGGATCGCCGTCACGCACTTCCACGGCGATCACAGTCTGGGCCTGGCCGGGGTGATCCAGCGGATCAACCTGGACCGCGTCCCGCATCCGGTCGACGTCTACTTCCCGGCCTCCGGCGAGGTCTACTTCGAGCGGCTGCGGCACGCCACCGCCTTCCACGAGACGGCCGTGCTGCGCCCCCGCCCGATCGAGGAGTCCGGGCCCGTGCCCGCGCCCGGCGCCCGGTTCGTGCTGGACGCCGTCCGGCTCTCCCACCCCGTCGAGTCCTTCGGCTACCGGCTGAGCGAGCCGGACGGCCGCCGGCTGGTGCCGGAGCGCCTCGCCGACCTGGGCGTCTACGGTCCGGCCGTCGGCCGGCTCCAGCACCAGGGCGAGACCGAGGTGGACGGCCGGCGGGTCACCCTGGACGAGGTCAGCGAGCCCAGGCCGGGCCAGCGGTTCGCCTTCGTGATGGACACCCGGCTCTGCGAGGGCGTCCACGAGCTGGCCGAGGGCGCCGACCTGCTGGTCATCGAGGCGACCTTCACCGACGCCGACGCGCGGCTCGCCGACGACCACGGCCACCTCACCGCCGGCCAGGCCGCCAAGGTCGCCGCCGAGGCCGGTGCGCGGACCCTGGTGCTGACCCACTTCTCCCAGCGCTACCCGGACCTCGGCCAGCACCTCGCCGACGCCCGCAAGCACTTCGAGGGCCCGATCGTGCTTGCCGAGGACCTCGTGCGGGTACCAGTACCGCCCCGGCACCGCGGGTGAGGGGCCGCGCGGACCGCCAGGGCCGCGACGGCGGTCGCGGTGATGTCGAGAGCGGCCCGTGAACAGCACGGAAAACCGCTCGCGCCGCCTCCCGATCTGCCGGAGCATCGTCGCGTGCGGCCCCGCCGCCCGCCGCGGCGATCACGTCCGCGGCGTACCCTGGTGCCCCGGAGAGACCGAGCGGCACCCACGAGACACGGATGGGATGAGGCAGGCCCCAGCGCCGACCTATGAGTGACACATCGCATACCCGTACCAACGGACAGTCGCGCCCCGAACCGGCGGACGACGGCGGCTCCGTCAGCGCCCGGATCGTCATCCCCGAGAAGCATCCGATGGTCACCCTGCTCGGCACCGCGGACTCGCTGCTGCGCGTGATCGAGCGGGGCTTCCCCGCCGCCGACATCCACGTCCGCGGCAACGAGGTGACCGCCACCGGGGAGCGGGCCGAGGTCGCGCTCGTCCGGCAGCTCTTCACCGAGATGATGCTGGTGCTCCGCACCGGCCAACCCCTGACGGAGGACGCCGTGGAGCGTTCCATCGCCATGCTCCGGAGCGGCGTCGACGACCCGGACAGCCCGGCGCCGTCGCAGGTGTTCACCGCGAACATCCTGTCCAACCGCGGCCGGACCATCCGTCCCAAGACCCTCAACCAGCAGCGCTACGTCGACGCGATCGACAAGCACACCATCGTCTTCGGCCTCGGCCCGGCCGGTACCGGCAAGACCTACCTCGCGATGGCCAAGGCCGTCCAGGCCCTCCAGGCCAAGGAGGTCAACCGGATCATCCTGACCCGTCCGGCCGTCGAGGCGGGGGAGCGGCTGGGCTTCCTGCCCGGCACCCTCTACGAGAAGATCGACCCGTACCTGCGCCCGCTGTACGACGCGCTGCACGACATGATGGACCCGGACTCCATCCCGCGCCTGATGGCCGCCGGGACCATCGAGGTCGCCCCGCTCGCCTACATGCGCGGCCGCACCCTCAACGACGCCTTCATCATCCTGGACGAGGCCCAGAACACCTCGCCCGAGCAGATGAAGATGTTCCTCACCCGCCTCGGGTTCAACTCCCGGGTGGTCGTCACCGGCGACACCAGCCAGATCGACCTCCCGGGCGGCACCCGCAGCGGTCTCAAGGTCGTCCAGGAGATCCTGGTCGACGTGCCCGACATCCACTTCTCCGTCCTCACCAGCACCGACGTGGTCCGCCACAAGCTGGTCGGCCGGATCGTGGACGCGTACGAGCGCTGGGACGCCCGGCAGGAGGCCGAGGAACACCCGGTCCCGGCCAAGCCGGCCCAGCGTCGCGGCTCGCGCGCACCCCGACAGTCCCATCGCACCGAAAGCTGAGTAACCAGCCCGTCATGTCGATCGACATCGCCAATGAGTCCGGTTGGGACGCAGACGAGGAAGCCATCCTCGACGTCGCCCGCTACGCCCTGGACAAGATGCGGATCCACCCGCAGTCCGAACTGTCCGTGATCCTGGTGGACGGAGCGGCGATGGAGGAGCTGCACATCCAGTGGATGGACCTCCCCGGCCCGACCGACGTGATGTCGTTCCCCATGGACGAGCTGCGCCCCGGCAAGGAGGGGGAGGAGCTGCCGCAGGGCCTGCTCGGCGACATCGTGCTCTGCCCCGAGGTCGCCGAGCAGCAGGGCAAGGCGGCCCCGTCCAAGCACTCGATGGACGAGGAGCTCCAGCTGCTCACCGTCCACGGCGTGCTGCACGTCCTCGGGTACGACCACGAGGAGCCGGACGAGGAGGAGGAGATGTTCGGCCTCCAGAAGGCGATCCTCGACGGCTGGCGGGCCGGGCGCGGCCTCGGCGGCATCTCGCCCGCCCCCACCACCCACTGAGCGCGGAGCCCGAACCCCTGTGAGTGGTGAGAGTACGAGTTTCATCCTCGGTGCCGTGCTGCTGGTGGTGCTCGGCTGGCTGGCCGCGTGCGCCGAGGCGGGCATCTCCCGGGTCTCCCGGTTCCGCGCGGAGGAGGCCGTCCGGTCCGGCCGGAAGGGGTCGGCCCGGCTGCTGGCCCTGGCGTCGGACCCGATCCGCTACCTCAACCTGGCGACCCTGATCCGGGTCGCCAGCGAGATGGCGGCGGCCGTCCTGGTCACCGTGGTCTGCGTGCGCAGCCTGGACTCGACCTGGCAGGCCGTGCTGCTGGCCTTCGGGGTGATGGTGCTGGTGTCGTTCGTCGCGGTCGGCGTCTCGCCGCGCACGATCGGGCGCCAGCACCCGCTCAGCACCGCGACGGCCGCGTCCTTCGTGCTGCTGCCGCTGGCCCGGATCCTCGGTCCGATCCCACGGCTGCTGATCCTGCTCGGCAACGCGCTCACCCCCGGCAAGGGGTACAAGGAGGGGCCGTTCGCCTCCGAGGCCGAGCTGCGGGCGCTGGTCGACCTCGCCGAGAAGAACGACGTCATCGAGGACGACGAGCGCCGGATGGTGCACTCGGTCTTCGAGCTGGGCGACACCATCGTCCGCGAGGTGATGGTGCCGCGGACCGACCTGGTGATGATCGAGCGGCACAAGACCGTCCGGCAGGCGCTCACGCTGGCGTTGCGCTCGGGCTTCTCGCGGATCCCGGTGGTCGGCGACAACGAGGACGACGTGGTCGGCATCGTCTACCTCAAGGACCTGGTGCGGCGCACCCACATCAACCGGGACTCCGAGTCCGACGAGGTGGGTGCGGTGCTGCGGCCGGCCGTCTTCGTGCCGGACTCCAAGCCGGCCGCCGACCTGCTGCGCGAGATGCAGCAGATGCGCTCGCACGTGGCGATCGTGATCGACGAGTACGGCGGTACCGCCGGGCTGGTCACCATCGAGGACGTCCTGGAGGAGATCGTCGGTGAGATCACCGACGAGTACGACCGGGAGATCGCGCCGGTCGAGGACCTCGGGGACGGCTCGTACCGGATCACGGCGCGGCTGCTGGTCGAGGACCTGGGCGATCTGTTCGGGATCGAGCTGGAGGACGAGGACGTCGAGACCGTCGGCGGCCTGCTCGCCAAGCACCTGGGACGGGTGCCGATCCCGGGTTCGTCCTGCGAGATCCCGGTGCCGGAGGAGATCCCGGGCGGGCTGACCGCGATCCGGCTGACCGCGGAGAGCTCGGCGGGCCGCCGCAACCGGATCGGCTCCGTGGTGGTCGCGCCGGTCAGGGCGCAGGCCGACGCGGCGCAGGCGGCCGGCGAGTAGCGCTCCCGTCCTCCGGGGGCGACGATTGGGGGTATGACTCACCAACTTCGCGCGGAGTACGGCCCGCAGGGGACGGCGGGCGGGGTCAAGGTCTGGCACGTGGTGCGGGACGGGGACCCGGCCACCGCCCTGTGCGGGCGCACCATGCCCGCCGACGCCGAGACACGGCCGGAACAGGAGTGGGGGACCGGGCTCCGGTGCTGCCAGCAGTGCGGCTCGCTGTACATGCACGAGGTGCCGCACATGCACGGAAGCCACCCCTACGCCTAGGCGGAGGTAGCCATGAAGTTGCAAGACGAACTGCCGGTGGACCACAAGCTCGCGACGGTCTGGCGGATCGGGGCGGGGCTCGGCGGGATCTTCCTGATCGTGTTCGGCTGCCTCGGGCTGGCCGACCATCCGGGCTTCCTGTCCACCAGCGGTGACGGCATCGCCGGGATGTCGACCAACGGGGCGTTGAGCATCCTGTCCATCGTGGTGGGCGCGATCCTGGTCGGCGGCGCGGTCGTCGGCGGGAACTTCGCGTCCAACCTGAACATGGTGGTCGGCGTGCTGTTCGTGCTCTCCGGCTTCTACGGGCTGACGGTGCTCGGCCGGCCGGACGCCAACATCCTGAACTTCCGGATGTCGAACGTGCTCTTCGCGTTCGTCTTCGGGCTGGTGATCACCACGTTCGGCATGTACGGGCGGGTCAGCAGCCACCTGCCGCACGACAACCCGTACTGGCGCCGGCGGGCCGAGGACGAGGAGCCGCTGCCGTCCGGTCCCAAGACCTTCGTGAAGGTGCTGCGGCCGGGGCCGCCGAACCCGATCGGGCACTGATCCGGGGCCGTGGACGGGCGCCTATGCTCCTGGGCATGAGTGACATCGTCGAACTCGACCCCGAAGACAAGAAGATCATCACCCTGGCCCGCTCCGCCCGCGCCCGCAACGGCGTCGCGGAGGGGGCCGCGGTGCGTGACGAGACCGGCCGGACGTACGTGGCCGGGACGGTCGCCCTGGAGTCGCTGCGGCTCAGCGCGGTGCAGACGGCGGTGGCGATGGCGGTGGCCAGCGGCGCGAGGTCGCTGGAGGCCGCGGCCGTGGTGAGCGAGGCGGAGCAGCCCTCGGAGGCCGATCTGGCCGCGGTCCGGGACCTCGGCGGCGCCGGGACGCCGCTGCTGCTGGCGGGGCCGGACGGGACGCTGCGGGCCTCGGTCGAGGCGCGCTGAGCGGTACGCCGGACGCGGCCGCGGGGGCGGCCGATCGACGCCGCTCCGGCGCCGTCCGGCCGGCGGTGCGCGGTCCGGTCCGCGGTTCGGTCCGCAGTCCGGGCGTAGTCCGCTCCGGGCGCTCGGGGAGGCGGCCCCCGGGCGCCCTGCCGTATCGGTTCAGCGGATAATCTCACCGGGGAGTTGCTGCGGTGAGGGGGCTTACCGATGGGGCCGTTCGCGTTCTTCGCGGGACTGCTGCTGGGCGTGATGGGGATGGGCAAATGGCAGGAGACCGGCTCGCCGTTCTGGCTCTGGGGTTCGGTCTCGTTCCTGCTGATCGTGCTGGTCTGGGGCCTCGCCTCGGTCCTCGGAGGGGGGAAGAAGTGACCGCCCGGGGCGGCCCGGTCCGTCCCGCTCCCCGTGATCAGGGAGAATGGGGCGCATGAGTGCCCCTTCCTCCTCGTACCGCTCCGGCTTCGCGTGCTTCGTCGGCAGGCCCAACGCGGGCAAGTCGACCCTGACCAACGCCCTGGTGGGGACGAAGGTCGCGATCACCTCCGACCGTCCGCAGACCACCCGGCACACCGTGCGCGGCATCGTGCACCGTCCCGAGGCCCAGCTCGTCCTGGTCGACACCCCCGGCCTGCACAAGCCGCGCACCCTGCTCGGCGAGCGTCTGAACGACCTGGTCCGCTCCACCTGGGCCGAGGTCGACGTGATCGGCTTCTGCCTTCCCGCCGACCAGAAGCTCGGCCCCGGTGACAAGTTCATCGTCAAGGAGCTCGCCGAGCTCAAGAAGACCCCCAAGGTCGCCATCGTCACCAAGACCGACCTGGTCGACTCCAAGCGGCTGGCCGAGCAGCTGATCGCCGTCCACCAGCTCGGTGCCGAGCTGGGCTTCGAGTGGGCCGAGATCATCCCGGTGTCCGCCGTGGGCGACAAGCAGGTCGACCTGGTCGCCGAGCTGATCACCAAGCTGCTCCCGGAGGGCATGCCGCTCTACCCGGACGGCGACCTCACCGACGAGCCCGAGCAGATCATGGTCGCCGAGCTGATCCGCGAGGCGGCCCTGGAGGGCGTCCGGGACGAGCTGCCGCACTCGCTCGCGGTCGTCGTCGAGGAGATGCTGCCGCGCGAGGGCCGGCCGGCGGACCGTCCGCTGCTGGACATCCACGCCAACGTCTACATCGAGCGGCAGAGCCAGAAGGCGATCGTGATCGGGGCCAAGGGCGCGCGGCTCAAGCACGTCGGCACCACGGCCCGCAAGCACATCGAGGCGCTGCTCGGCACACCGGTCTTCCTGGACCTGCACGTCAAGGTGGCCAAGGACTGGCAGCGCGACCCGAAGCAGCTGCGTAAGCTGGGCTTCTGAGCAGTCCGGACGAGCGGGGGCCGGACCGGACGGCAGGGGGCGGGAATTGAAGCTGCACACCTGTGAGTGGGGCTCGGGGGACCGGCTCGCCCTGCTGGTCCACGGGATCATGTCCGACCACCGCAGCTGGCGGTCGGTCGGTCCGGCGCTCGCCGCGCGCGGCTACCGGGTGATCGCCGTGGACCTCCGCGGCCACGGTGCCAGCCCGCGCGGCGAGGGCGCCACCCCGACCGACCGGTACGCGCCCGAGCGGCTGGCCGAGGACCTGGTGGACACCCTGCCGACCGGCGCGGAGCTCGCCGTCGGTCACTCGCTCGGCGGCCTGGCCCTGCTGCAGGCGGTCGAGCGGCTCCGGCCCGCCCGGGCGGTCTACTCCGACCCGGCCTGGTGCTTCGCCCAGTCCGACCTGTTCGACCCGGGCGTCTTCACCCACTTCAAGCGGGCGACCCGGGAGCAGATCGCCGCGCTCGCCCCGCGCTGGGACGCGGCCGACGTGGACGTCGAAGTGGCGACGCTGGCCGCCTGGGACCCGGACAGCGCGCTGGGGCTCGCGGGCTTCTACGCGCAGGCGGTCCTGCCCGGCGCCCCCGCGGTGCCGTCGCTGCTCCAGCTCCCCGACCGGAGCTTCCTGACCGGGCCCGAGGACGCCGAGCGGCTGCGCGGCGTCGGGTACGAGGTCCGGAGGGTGCCCGGCGCCGGGCACACCATCCACCGTGACGACCTCACGGGCTTCCTGGCCTCGCTCGACGGCTGGCTCTGACCGGCGCGCGCCCCCGTACGGGGGCGCGGGCGGACGGGCGTGCTGCTGCCGCTGTGGGCCGTCCGGATGCCGCGCCGGCGCCCGGGGAGTGGCCCCGGGCACGCGGGCAGCGCTACGCGCCCTCGCGCAGCACCAGGGAGACCAGCTCGCGCTGCGACTCGGTGAGTTTCGGGTCGGCGCAGTGCACCGTCCGCCCGTCGACGGTGATCTCGTAGTGGAAGCCGTCGGGCACGCCGTACGAGGGGGTCCGCAGCCCGCCCGCGACGGCCTCGCGGGCGAGTGCGTGCACATGCGGGGCGTCCGTCCGCTCGGTGGTGTCTAGCTCCGCGTGGCGGACGAGTCCCGCGAAGCCGCCGGTCCGGGTCACCTGGATGCGCATGGTGTCCATGGTGCTACCCGGGGAAGCCGTTTGCCGGGGTTTTCCCGGACCTTGACTTAAGTGCGGCTCAACCCGGACTGATGCCCACCTTCGCCCAGGCCGCGGTCACCGTGTCCGCCACCTCCGGTTCCGGGTAGCGGGCCGCGGCCGCGGCCACGGTGGACCGGGCGAAGGCGGTGAAGTCGGCGTCGGGGGGCAGCCGGCGGCCAGTGAGCGCGTCGTACCAGATCCGCCCCGCGCGTTCCCAGGCCGGACCGCCGAGTGCGGTGGCCAGCAGGTAGAAGGCGTGGTTGGGGATGCCCGAGTTGATGTGCACGCCGCCGTTGTCCCGGGTGGTGTGCACGTAGTCGCGCAGATGGGCGGGCTGCGGGTCCTTGCCGAGCCGGGGGTCGTCGTAGGCGGTCCCGGGCGCCTTCATCGAGCGCAGCGCGACCCCCTGCACGCCGGGGGCGAGCAGTCCGGCGCCGATCAGCCAGTCCGCGTCGGCGGCGTCCTGCCGCAGCGCGTACTGCTTGACCAACGAGCCGAAGACGTCCGAGACCGACTCGTTGAGCGCGCCGGACTGCCCCCGGTACTCCAGGCCGGCGGTGAACTGCGTGACACCGTGGGCGAGTTCGTGGCCGATGACGTCGATGCAGGCGGTGAAGTCGCCGAACACCTCGCCGTCGCCGTCGCCGAAGACCATCCGGTGGCCGTCCCAGAAGGCGTTGTCGTAGTCCCGGCCGTAGTGCACGGTGGCGTCGAGGCGCAGACCCTGGTCGTCGATGGAGTGCCGCCCGTACACGTCGGAGAACAGCGCGTAGGTGGCGCCGAGGCCGTCGTAGGCGTGGTTGACGGACTGGTCGGGGAGGGCCGGATCGCCCTCCCGCCGGACGACCCGGCCGGGCAGGCGCTCGCGGTGTCCGGCGTCCGAGATCACCCGCTCCAGACGGTCGGCGGCGGGCTGGCGGGGGACGGCGGTGAGCCGCGTGGTGCGGTGGACGGCGTCCAGGGCGAGGGAGCGGGTGGCGGGGGCGTGACCGTCCTCGGCGAGGCGGTCCAGGACGTACGGCGGAACGATCGCACAGAGCGGCGGTTCGGCTGTCATGTGGCCAAGAGTGAGGCATTGATGACGTGTTGTCACCGGCGCGGACGGAACCGTGCGCCGTCTCAAGGGGTGGAATGTCCGCCCGGCTCACTTCGGGGGCGTGCGGCCCTGGGTTACGCTGGGGACCATCATGCGCAATGGGCTGCTTCTTCTTAGCTGCCGCGTCGAGGGCCTGTAGTCCACCAAGGGCCGGCTCCCTCGCCGCGGGGACTGTGCTGCGCGCTGAATCGGGCGACCGTACGACGGGTCGCGAGCGGCAGCAGGCCGGCCGAGTCGGGTGACCGTCCCACCCCGACCAGCCCCGCATCACCACAGGAAGCCGAGACTCACCTCCATGACCGAGCAGAGCTCCGCCATGTCCGTCACCGCCGGTCGCGCGTTCGTCGACCGCCCCACCCCGATCACCGCCGGGTCCGTACGCCAGCAGCCGTCCGGCATGCGGTACGGCCGGTACCTGCCGTTCGGCACCGTCGACCTGCCGGACCGCACCTGGCCGTCGAAGGTGATCACCAAGGCGCCGCGCTGGCTCTCCACCGACCTGCGGGACGGCAACCAGGCGCTGATCGACCCGATGTCCCCGGCCCGCAAGCGGCAGATGTTCGACCTGCTGGTCCGGATGGGCTACAAGGAGATCGAGGTCGGGTTCCCCTCCTCGGGGGCCACCGACCACGCGTTCGTCCGCTCGCTGATCGAGGAGGGGGCGATCCCCGCGGACGTCACCATCTCGGTGCTGACGCAGGCCCGCGAGGAGCTGATCGAGAAGACCGTCGAGTCGCTGGTCGGGGCCCCGCGCGCGACCGTCCACCTGTACAACGCGACCGCGCCGCTGTTCCGCCGGGTGGTGTTCCGCAACGACCGGGCCGCCACCAAGGCGATCGCCGTCGACGGCACCCGGCTGGTGATGGAGTACGCCGACAAGCTGCTGGGCGAGGACACCGTCTTCGGCTACCAGTACTCGCCGGAGATCTTCGTCGACACCGAGCTGGACTTCGCGCTGGAGGTCTGCGAGGCGGTGATGGACGTCTGGCAGCCCGGCGAGGGCCGCGAGATCATCCTGAACCTGCCGGCCACCATCGAGCGGGCCACCCCGAACGTCCAGGCCGACCAGTTCGAGTGGATGTCGCGCCACCTGTCGCGGCGCGAGTCCGTCTGTCTGTCGGTGCACCCGCACAACGACCGCGGTACCGCCGTCGCCTCCGCCGAGCTGGCCTACATGGCCGGTGCCGACCGGATCGAGGGCTGCCTGTTCGGGCAGGGCGAGCGGACCGGCAACGTCGACCTGGTCACCCTGGGCATGAACCTGTTCTCGCAGGGCGTCGACCCCGAGATCGACTTCTCCGACATCGACGAGGTCCGCCGCACCGCCGAGTACTGCAACCAGATGGAGGTGCACCCGCGCCACCCGTACGCCGGCGACCTGGTGTACACCTCCTTCTCGGGCTCGCACCAGGACGCCATCAAGAAGGGCTTCGACGCCCTGGAGGCGGACGCCGCGGCGGCCGGCGTGCCGGTCGGTGAGCACACCTGGGGCGTGCCGTACCTGCCGATCGACCCGAAGGACGTCGGCCGCACCTACGAGGCGGTCATCCGGGTCAACAGCCAGTCCGGCAAGGGCGGCGTGGCGTACGTCCTGAAGAACGACCACAAGCTGGACCTGCCGCGCCGGATGCAGATCGAGTTCTCCCGGATCATCCAGGCCAAGACCGACGCCGAGGGCGGCGAGGTCACCCCGGCCGCGATCTGGGCGGTCTTCGAGGACGAGTACCTGCCGACCACCGGCAACCCCTGGGGCCGCATCGCGCTGAGCGGCTCGCGCACCCTGACCACCGAGGACGGCCGGGACGCGCTGACCGCCGAGGCCGTGGTGGACGGCGTGCCGGTCCCCCTGTCCGGCACCGGCAACGGCCCGGTCTCCGCCTTCGCCGACGCGCTGGGGCAGATCGGCGTGGACGTCCGGGTGCTGGACTACGCCGAGCACGCGCTGAGCGAGGGCGGCGACGCCCAGGCCGCCGCGTACGTGGAGTGCGCGGTGGACGGCCGGGTGCTGTGGGGCGTGGGCATCGACGGCAACACCGTGCTGGCCTCGCTGAAGGCGATGATCAGCGCCGTCAACCGGGCGCAGCGCGGGTAGTTCGTACGGGTGGTAGCTGCCGGGCCGTCCTGCGGGGCGGCCCGGCGGCGTTCGCGGTGGTGTTCGCGGAGGCCGGGGCGGGGCTGCGGGCGGCCCGGTCTGGCAGGTTGTGGCCTGCGCCACATTTTTTCGGTGATCGAGCCGTTCGAGGTACTGACACGTGTCGGCAACCGTGGCAACATCGACCCACCGGTAAGCCGGGTCGGTGGGACGGCCCGGTGGCCGGTCGCGTGACCTGCCCATTGTTGTGCAGGCCGCCTGCCATGTCTGGGGAGTGGCGCCGTGACAGGGATGTGGGGTGTTCGCCCGAGGTGGCGGACTGACGTTCTCGGTGACTTCTACTGTCCGGGCTGCGGCGGCGACCGCAACTACCGCCGGCAGCACGGCCGGCGGTGGCTGCGGTTGTTGGGGACCCCGGTGCTTCCGCTCGGTCCGGTGGTCGGCAGCGTGCAGTGCACCAGCTGCCACGGCCGGTTCGGCGTGGAGAGCCTGGAGCAGCCCACCTGCGTGCGTCTGGGCGGGATGCTGCGCGACGCGCAGTACACCGTGGCGCTCGTCATGCTGGCAGCCGGCGGAACCGCGCACCGCGCGGCCCGCGAGGCGGCCTGCGCGGCCGTCCGGGACGCCGGCTTCGAGGACTGCGGGGAGGCCCAGGTGCTGGCCGCCCTGGCCGCGCTCTCCGGCCTCGGCGGGGAGCTGTACGAGGCCCACGAGGTGGGGGGAGCCCCCGGCGACAGGTTGGACGATTCCGGCGGCCTGGCCGTGGAACTGCACGCCGTGCTCGAACCGCTCGCCCCGCACCTGGCCCACCAGGGCCGTGAACGGCTGCTGCTCCAGGGCGCGGCGATCGCGCTGGCCGACGGCCGCTACCGGCCGCAGGAGCGGGACGCGCTGGCCGCCGTCGGGCGCTGTCTGGACCTGCCGCAGGCGCGGGTCGGGGTGCTGCTGGAAGCGGCGACCCGCACCTCGCACTAGACCCGGACCCGACTGCCTCCCGTCCGTCCTCTTCCGCGTCCGGCCCGCCCCCGGGTCCGTGTCCTCCGCCCGCGCCTTCCCGTCCCCGCCCTTCCGCACCACCTGGCCGTGAGGAACGACTCCGGCCGACCCCGGACCCCCACAAACCGGGCCCTACCCCCCCTCCAGGGCCCGCCGTGACCCGCACCGATCGGGCGTCCCCCCACAGCCCCGGTGCGGGCACACGGCTGTCCCCGCAGGTGGGGGAGAATGGTGGGATGTCCACACTGTTCGACGGCCGCGGCGAGGCGGTGGCATGAGCCTGTTCCGGGACGACGGCGTGGTGCTCCGGGCACAGAAGCTCGGCGAGGCCGACCGGATCATCACCCTGCTCACCCGCCACCACGGCAAGGTCCGCGCGGTGGCGCGCGGGGTGCGCAAGACCAAGTCCAAGTTCGGTGCGCGCCTGGAGCCGTTCTCGCACGTGGACGTGCAGTTCTTCAGCCGGGGGAGCGACCTGATCGGCCGCGGGCTGCCGCTCTGCACCCAGGTGGAGACGATCGCCCCGTACGGCGGCTCGATCGTCACCGACTACGGCCGCTACACCGCCGGCACCGCCATGCTGGAGACGGCGGAGCGGTTCGCCGAGAACGAGGGCCAGCCGGCCGTCCAGCAGTACCTCCTCCTGGTCGGCGGGCTGCGCACGCTGGCCGCCGGGCTGCACGAGTCGCACCTGGTGCTGGACGCCTTCCTGCTGCGCTCGCTGGCGGTCAACGGGTACGGCGCGACCTTCGACGACTGTGCCAAATGCGGCCTGGAGGGCCCCAACCGGTTCTTCTCGCTCCAGGCGGGCGGGGTGCTCTGCCCGGACTGCCGGGTGCCCGGATGTGCCGTACCCTCCCCTGAGACACTGGTACTGCTCGGGGCACTGCTGTCAGGGGACTGGCAGACGGCCGACGCCTGCGAGCCGAGGTACTGGCGGGAGGGCAGCGGCCTGGTCGCGGCCTACCTGCAGTGGCACCTGGAGCGGGGCATCCGCTCGATGAGATACGTGGAGAAGTGAGCACATGGCAGCGCGACGGCTCTTCGGTGGAGGCGAAAGCAGCTGGGGGTCCCCCCGGCCGAAGGCCGGGGGCGAGTACCTCCCCCCGACCCCGCACCCCAGCGGCGCCCGGCCCCCGCAGATCCCCGCCGAGCTGGTCCCCCACCACGTCGCGATCGTCATGGACGGCAACGGCCGCTGGGCCAAGGAGCGCGGGCTGCCGCGCACCGAGGGCCACAAGGTCGGCGAGGCCGTGGTGCTGGACGTCCTCAAGGGCGCGATCGAGCTCGGCGTGAAGAACATCTCGCTGTACGCGTTCTCCACCGAGAACTGGAAGCGCTCGCCCGACGAGGTGAAGTTCCTGATGAACTTCAACCGGGACGTCATCCACCGCCGCCGGGACGAGATGGACGCGATGGGCGTGCGGGTCCGCTGGGCCGGCCGGATGCCGAAGCTGTGGAAGAGCGTCGTCCAGGAGCTCCAGGTCGCCGAGGAGCAGACCAGGGACAACGACGTCGTCACGCTGTACATGTGCGTCAACTACGGTGGCCGGGCCGAGATCGCGGACGCCGCGGCGGCCCTCGCGGCCGATGTCGCGGCCGGGAAGCTGGACCCGAAGAAGGTCAACGAGAAGACCCTCGGCAAGTACCTGTACCACCCGGACATGCCGGACGTGGACCTCTTCCTGCGCCCCAGCGGCGAGCAGCGGACGTCGAACTTCCTGCTCTGGCAGTCGGCGTACGCCGAGTTCGTGTTCCAGGACGTGCTCTGGCCGGACTTCGACCGCCGGGACCTCTGGCGGGCCTGCGAGCAGTACGCGAGGCGTGACCGCCGGTTCGGCGGCGCGGTGCCGAACGAGGTCGAGGCCGGGCCCGAGCTGCCGGCGCAGCGCTGAGCCCGCAGCGTTGCGCCACGCCGGTGGTGGCCCGGTCCTCCCGGGCGTGCGGAAGGGCCCGTGGGACGGTTCCCACGGGCCCTTCCGCGTCGGCCGGTTCAGGCCTTCTTGGCGCACTCCGCGCAGGTGCCGAAGATCTCCAGGGTGTGTGCGATGTCACTGAACCCGTGCTCGGCGGCGACCGAGTTGGCCCAGCGCTCCACGGCCGGACCCTCGACCTCGACGGTGGCACCGCACTGGCGGCAGACCAGGTGGTGGTGGTGCCCGCTGCTGCACCGGCGGTACACGGCCTCGCCGTCGGCGGTGCGCAGCACGTCGACCTCGCCGGCGTCGGCGAGTGACTGCAGGGTCCGGTAGACGGTGGTCAGGCCGACCGAGTCACCCCGGTGCTTGAGCATGTCGTGGAGCTCCTGCGCGCTGCGGAAGTCCTCGATCTCGTCCAGGGCCGCCGAGACGGCGGCTCGCTGCCGGGTCGAGCGGGCACGCGGCGACGGGCCTGCGGTGGTCACCGTGGGTCCTCCTGGGGTGGTGGGCGTCTCGCACCTCATTGTGCCAGCCCCGCACTCGACGTCGGAGCGGTCGCGTCGGACCGGTCCGGGCCGGGCAGTTGGACGTCGCAGACCTGCGGCCCCGCGTCGGGGGTGTCCCGGTGCCTGCGCCTGGCCAGGGGTGCGGCGATCGCGCTGAACACGGCGAACACCGCGATGGCGAGCAGCACGATGGCCGGGCCGGAGGGCACGTCCAGGTGGTAGGAGCCGGTGACGCCGGCCAGCGCGACGAGCACGCCGACCGCGATCGAGCCGGCCTGGGTGGCGGCGAAGGACCGGGTGAGCTGCTGGGCCGCGACCACCGGGACCACCATCAGCGCGCTGACCAGCAGCAGGCCGACCACCCGCATGGCGACCGTGACGGTGACCGCCGCCATCACGGCGAGCAGCAGGTTGAGGAACCGCACCGGTACGCCGGTGACCTTGGCGAAGTCCTCGTCCTGGCAGATCGCGAAGAGCTGGCGGCGCAGGCCGAGGGTGACGGCGATGACGACGGCGCCGAGCGCGCCGATGGTGGCCAGGTCGGAGGGCGAGACGGTCAGGATGGAGCCCCAGAGGTAGCTCTCCAGCGAGCCGGCCCCGGCCTGGGCGGACTTGGAGACCAGCAGCTTCCCGCAGGCCATGCCGCCGTAGAAGAGCATCGCCAGGGCGATGTCGCCGCGCTGGTTGCCGCGCGAGCGGACCAGCTCCATGGTGACGGCGCCGAGCACGCAGACCAGGACGGCCATCCAGACCGGGCTGGTGTTGAAGATGAAGCCGAGGCCGACGCCGGTCATCGCGACGTGCCCCATGCCGTCGCCCAGCAGGGCCTGGCGCCGCTGGACCAGGTAGATGCCGACGGCGGGCGCGGTGATGCCGACCAGGACGGCGGCGAGCAGCGCCCGCTGCATGAAGTCGTAACTGAGCATCTCGGTCATGCCAGCAGTCCCCGGGTGTGGTGAAGATCGGCGTGCGGGTGGACGTGGTCGTGGCCGGGCAGGGCGTGCAGGCCGGTGTTGGGGACGGGCGGACCGTCGTGCGCGACGCAGCCGTCGCGGAGCACCACCGCGCGGTCGATCAGCGGCTCCAGCGGCCCGAGTTCGTGCAGCACGAGCAGCACGGCGGCGCCGCGGGCGACCTCGGTGCGCAGGGTGTCGGCGAGTACCTGCTGGCTGGCGGAGTCCACCCCGGCCATCGGCTCGTCCATGATCAGCAGGTCCGGGGTGCCGGCCAGGGCGCGGGCGATCAGCACCCGCTGCTGCTGGCCGCCGGAGAGGTCGGCGACGCCGTCCCGGGCCCGGTCCAGCATGCCGACGGCGGCCAGGGCGCGGTCGACGGCGGCGCGGTCCCGGCGCCGGAACGGCAGCAGGCGGTGCAGCGGCAGCCGCCCGGTGGAGACGACCTCCCGGACGGTGGCCGGGACACCGGAGGCGGCCGTGGTGCGCTGCGGCACGTACCCGATGCGGTGCCAGGAGCGGAACCGGGCGAACGGGGTGCCGAACAGCTCCAGCCCGCCGCGCTCCAGCGGGACGGCGCCGGTGACGGCCTTGACGGTGGTGGACTTGCCGGAGCCGTTGGCGCCGAGCAGCGCGACGACCTCACCGGGGCGGACGGTGAGGTCGACGCCGCGCAGCACCGGCCGGCCGCCGCGCGAGGCGACGGCGTCGTGGAGGCGGACGGCCGGGGGTGTCGGGGAGGTCATGGCGTGGTGTCGTCCCGTCAGCTGGCGGCGCTGGTGGTCGCGCCGAGGGCGGCCTGGAGGTTGGTGAGGTTCTGCTTCATGACCGTGAGGTAGGTGTCCTTGGCCGGGTCCTTGACGCCCTCCAGCGGGTCCAGGACGGCGGTCTTGAGGCCGAGGTCCTTGGCGACGGTGTCGGCGAGCTTGGGGCTGACCAGGGTCTCGAAGAAGATCGTGGTGACGCCGTTCTCCTTGGCGGCCTTCTGCACGTCGGCGAGGCGGGCCGGGGTGGGCTCGGACTCCGGGTCCACGCCGTTGATGGCGACCTGGGTGAGGCCGTAGTGCTCGGCGAGGTAGCCGAAGGCGGCGTGGCTGGTGACGAAGGTGCGGGTCCTGACGTCCTTGAGGCCGTCCCGGAACTCCTGGTCCAGGGTGGTCAGCCGGCCGACCAGCTCGTCGGTGTTCTTCTGGTAGTCGGCGGCGTGGGCCGGGTCGGCCTTGGCCAGTTCGGCGCCGACGCTCTTGGCGACCGCCGCGTAGCGGGTCGGGTCGAGCCAGATGTGCGGGTCGCCCGCGGCCTCGTCGTGGTCGTGGCCGTCGCCCTCGGAGTGGCCCTCCGCCAGGTGGTGGTCCTCCAGCGGGCTGGCGGCGGTGGCGTCGACCTTGTGCTTGGCGCCGGAGTCGGCGACCGCCTTGTCGACGGTGGGCTGGAGGCCCTTGAGGTAGACGACCGCGTCGGCCTTCTTGACGTTGGCGACCTGCTTGGCGGTGAGCTCCAGGTCGTGCGGCTCGACGCCGGCGGCGGTGAGGCCGGTGACCTTCACGTGCTCGCCGCCGATCTGGGTGGCGAGGAACTCCATGGGATAGAAGGACGCGACGACGTTCAGCTTGCCGTCCGAGCCCTGGGCGCTGCCGGTGCTGCCGCAGGCCGTCAGGGCGAGGGCGGCGGTGAGGGCGGTGGCGGTCAGGGCTATGGCACTGCGAGTACGTCGTCGGATCATCATGACAACCATTCTCAGATTAGATGGAAATGATTGTCAAATCACTCGGACGGGTGAACGGGTGGTGACGGTGGGTGGGCAGGTGCCGGCGATACCGATTTGAACCCTGTACCCATATGGCCGGTAACCTGAGGTATTCGGGTACGCGCAACCAGCCGTGCCCTGACCGTGCCGTCCGTACTGAAGAGAGCACTGTGGCAGCCGACAAGATCGAGACGATCGTCAGCCTGAGCAAGCGCCGTGGCTTCGTCTACCCCTGCAGCGAGATCTACGGTGGCACGCGTGCCGCCTGGGACTACGGGCCGCTGGGTGTGGAGCTCAAGGAGAACATCAAGCGCCAGTGGTGGCGTGCGATGGTCCAGGCCCGTGAGGACGTCGTCGGACTCGACTCGTCGGTGATCCTGGCCCGCGAGGTCTGGGAGGCCTCCGGCCACGTCGCCACCTTCAACGACCCGCTGACCGAGTGCCTCTCCTGCCACAAGCGCCACCGGGCCGACCACCTGGAGGAGAAGTACGAGGCCAAGCACGGCTTCCCGCCGCCGAACGGCCTCCAGGACGTCAACTGCCCCGACTGCGGCGTCAAGGGCCAGTTCACCGCGCCCAAGGACTTCTCGGGCATGCTGAAGACCCACCTCGGTGTCACCGAGGAGGCGAGCGGCCTGGCCTACCTGCGCCCGGAGACCGCCCAGGGCATCTTCACCAACTTCAAGGCCGTCCAGACCACCTCGCGCAAGAAGCCGCCGTTCGGCATCGCCCAGGTCGGCAAGAGCTTCCGCAACGAGATCACCCCCGGCAACTTCATCTTCCGGACCCGCGAGTTCGAGCAGATGGAGATGGAGTTCTTCGTCAAGCCGGGCGAGGACGAGCAGTGGCACGAGTACTGGCTCCAGCAGCGCTGGGACTGGTACGTCGACCTCGGTCTGCGCACCGACAACATGCGCCTGTTCGACCACCCGAAGGAGAAGCTCTCCCACTACGCCAAGCGCACGGTGGACATCGAGTACCGCTTCAACTTCGGCGGCACCGAGTTCTCCGAGCTGGAGGGCATCGCCAACCGCACCGACTACGACCTGACGGTGCACAGCGAGGCCTCCGGCCAGGACCTCAAGTACTTCGACCAGGAGTCCGGCGAGCGGTACTTCCCGTTCGTCATCGAGCCGGCGGCCGGCCTCAACCGCGCCATGCTGGCCTTCCTGATCGACGCCTACTTCGAGGACGAGGCGCCGAACGCCAAGGGCGTCCTGGAGAAGCGCGTCGGCATGCGGCTCGACCCGCGGCTGGCCCCGGTCAAGGTCGCGGTGCTGCCGCTGTCGCGCAACGCCGACCTCTCGCCGAAGGCCCGCGGCCTGGCCGCCGACCTGCGCACCGCGTGGAACGTCGAGTTCGACGACGCCGGCGCGATCGGCAAGCGGTACCGCCGCCAGGACGAGATCGGCACGCCGTTCTGCGTCACCGTCGACTTCGACACGCTTGAGGACAACGCGGTGACCGTGCGCGAGCGCGACACCATGGCGCAGGAGCGCGTCTCGCTGGACCAGGTGAAGTCGTACCTGGCGGCGCGGCTCATCGGCTGCTGACGTCCGACTGATGCCGGCCGTCGCCGGCCGTTCGTCGCGGGGAGCCCCCGTTCGCCTTCGGGCGGGCGGGGGCTCTTCGCGTGCGCCTGCGGCCGGCGACCTCAGGCGCCGTCCGGACCCGGGGCCTGTCCGGACCCGGGGCCCCGGCCGGGCCTAGCGGCGGCCCCAGCGGGAGCGGGGCGGCGGGGTCGGGGCGGTCGGCAGGCCCTCCGTGCGGAGGGCGGCGAGGGTGGCGCGGTGGCGGGCGGCGTCCGCGAGCAGTGTGGTCAACAGCTCGTCGTACAGCTGCCGGTGGCCGGCCGCGTGCAGCGCGGCGGCCAGACCGACCAGTTCGGCCGGCGGGCGCAGCGCCGCCAGCTCGCCCAGCAACAGGCCGGGGAGCGGCGGGGCGAGAGCGGTGACGAGGCCCACCAGGTCGGCGGTGGGCCGGCCCGCGGCCTGGCGGAGCAGCGTCCGGGCGTCGGCGGCGCGGTCCGACCGGTGCAGGTGGACGGCCAGGGCGGCCAGTTCGGCGGGCGGGGCGGAGCCCCACTCCCAGAGCAGGGTGGCGCTGTCGGCGTGCTGTCCGGCGCGTTCCAGCGCGTTCAACAGAGCGGGAAGCGCGGTGACCGGGTAGGACCAGAGGGTGTGGAAGAGCTCGGTGGCCTCCTCGGCCAGCCCGGCCTCGCGCAGCTCGGCCAGGGTGGCGGCAGCGTGCTCCGGAGCGCCCTGGGCCGCGCTCCGGGCGAGCTGGAGGGACGCGCCGGCCGAGCCGCGACGGGACAGCAGGGCGGCCAGACGGGCGGTGTCGTGCGGGGTGAGGCGGGTGGCGGCCCGGGCGAGCAGGTCGGCGGCCTCCCGGGAGGCCGCCTGCCGGGGTGGCGCGTGGTGGTGGGTGGCCTGTTGCGGGGCGTGGCCGCCGGTGGCCTGCTGGTAGAGGCCGATGATGCGGTCGGCCAGGGTGGTGAGCTCGCCGGGGGAGCGGCGACGGGGCGGTTCGGCGGCCGGGGGCGGCGGGGGTGGAGACGTGGTTGCGGCGGGCCCAGGCACGGCTCCTGCCGGTCCGGCCTGCTCTGCGGGCCAGGTCGGTCCGGTCGGCCCTGCGGGTCCGGTCGGGTCCGTCGGCCCCTTGGCCTTCTGGGCCTGGGCGGTGAACCGGCCGAACCGTGCTCCGGTGGCGCGCGGCGGCGGGGGTGCGGGAGACATCGACGGGGCGGACGCCTCGTCGTACGCGCCCCCGCCGAACCGTGCCCCGGTGGGCTGGCGGGGCATCCGCAGGCGCGGAGCCGGTTGCCGCAGGTGATCCTCCAGGATCTTCAACTGGTCGCTCAACTCCAGGCAGCGGGCCGCGAGTCCCTCGCGCAGCGTCCGCGCCTGGGCCAGCTGTCGCGTCAGCTCACCGTCCGGGTGCTGCCGTTCCGGCAGCGCCCGGACGGCCTCGAAGAGCCGGCGCTCGCGCTGGCCCGCGTACTGGCGGGCACGCAGTAACTCGTCCAGCTCGGCGCGGAGTTCCAGCGCGTCCTGCTCCGTGCCGCCGCCCGTGCCCGCGTCCGCGTGCGCGTTGGTGTCCGCGTCCGCGCCGGCGCCGGCGTCCGGGAAAGGGGGTTGTTCTGTGTGCCGTGTACGCATGATCACCGCAACCTGTCCAACTAGGCCCTGACTGCAAGTCATCCTGGCGTCGGTATACGGCGGCCGCGTTACGGCAGTGCGTCCAGAGGTTTGCGAGTGGAGTCCGGGAGCGCGGAGGGCGTGAGAACGGCGAATTCCGCGGAGCGCGCGCCCCTCGGCGGGGCCGTGGCCCCGCCGTCCGGCACCGGTGCGCCCGCGCTCACCCGGCCAGCCGCTCCCGGGCCTCCATCAGTGCGAAGCCCAGCAGGTTCTGCCCGCGCCAGGCCGCCGGCTCCTGAGCCCGCGCGTCGTCGGCGGCGAGCCCGATGCCCCAGATCCGGTCCACCGGGCTGGCCTCCACCAGGACGCGTCGTCGGGTCGACAGCAGGTACCCGCGCAGCGCCTCGTCCTGGGCGAACTTGGCGACGTTGCCGCGCACCACCAGCTCGAACCGCCCGGCCGTCCAGGCCGCGTCGTCGAACCCCCTGACCTGCCGGCCGAGCTTCTTCGCCTCGGCCGGGCTCGCGGCCCCGAGGATCCGCGCCAGCATGCCCTCGTCCCCGAACATCCGCGCCTTGCCGGCCATCATCCAGTGCTCGGCGGTCGCGTACTCCACCCCGTCGACGGTGAACGGGTGCTCGGGCCACCACTGGCTCAGCACCCCGGGCCCGACGGACCCGTCCCGCTGCGCCCGGTGGCCCCAGAACATCAGCCACTTGGGCTGGACGCCGACGGCGACCAGGGCCGTCAGGTCGGCGCGGTTGCGGGTGTCGGCAGGATCGTCGACGAGTTCGTTGCTCATATCGTCATGCTGACACAAAGGGGCGCCCGGCAGCCACGGCTTTTCCGTGACGGGGGCGCGCGCGCTCCCCGTCACCGAGGAGGGAATCGGCTCGGGGGGTGGGGGGTTCACGGTTCGGTGGCGGTCGTCGCACACCGCGCCCGCGGTCCGCACCTCCGGGATCGCGCAACCTCGTCGCCCAACGTCATCGCAAGGAGCAGGCATGTCCGAGGAAGCCCCCGCCGTCCGTGAACTCCGTCTGGTGGTCACGGCGGCCGACTACGAGCAGGCGCTCCACTTCTACCGCGACGTGCTGGGCCTGCCCGAGCGCGGCGCCTTCTCCTCCCCGGACGGCCGGGTCACCATCCTCGAAGCCGGCCGCGCCACCCTGGAGATCGCCGACCCGGGGCACGCCGACTACATCGACGACGTCGAGGTCGGGCGGCGGGTGGCGGGCCACCTCCGGGTCGCGTTCCAGGTGGACGACGCGACGGCCACCACCGCCAAGCTCGCCGCCGCCGGCGCCGAGGTGATCGCCGAGCCCGTCCGTACCCCCTGGAACTCCCTCAACTCCCGCCTGGAGGCCCCCGGCGCCCTCCAGCTGACCCTCTTCACCGAACTCGGCGAGTAGCTCCCGGGGCCGGGCCGTCGGAGGAGCCCGGTGCCGGCTCAGCCGGCGGCACCGGCCTCCTCCAGCCAGGTGAGCAGGTCGTCCGTCACGAGCTCGCCCTCCGTCTCGACGTTCTCGTCGATCGCGCCCAGACCGAGGCGGTACACGCGGGTGCGGTCGCGGCCGTGCCGGCGCATGAACAGTCCGGTGCCGCCGCTGTCGTCGCCGATCAGCACCCACTCGGGCGCGTAGCGGGCCACCTCGAACGTCTCGTTGCGCTCCCGGATGCCGTGCGGCCCGTACACGAGCACGCCGCTGTCGAGCAGTACGCCGGGGGTCGACCGCCACAGCCGGGCGACCGTGGGGTTGGGGCCGTCGCCGAGTCCGCGCGACCGTGCCTGGTGGACGGCCAGGAAGCCCGCGAAGGACTCCGCCTCCGGGTACTCCTCGCCGTCGAGGCCGTCCCGGCGGACCACCGGGAACTCGCCCGCCCCGGCCTCTCCCGTCCGGTCGAGGGCGAAGTGGTACTCGTTGCCGCCGTCGGGCTCGCCGGCGAAGCGGAGCCGGTCGGCGGACCGCCGCCAGGGCGCGCTGACGGCCTCGTGGACGTCCTCGGCGTATTCGGGCGGGACGACCGTCGCGATGTCCGCCCCGAGCGTCCGCCCCCGGCCGTACTCGGCCAGCCACCACCGGTAGGACGGCGGCAGTGCCGTCCCGATCCGTGCCTCGGCGTCGCGGAGCCACTGTTCCGGCGCGGGGCGGGTCGGCCTCCGTCCGAGTTCCGGTGAGTCCTCGACGAGTTCGCGCAGCAGGGTCAGGTCCGGTCGCAGGGCGCGTCGCATGGCGCCGAGTCTGCCAGGAGGGTGCGTCACCGGGCCCTGCCCCGACCCCCGGGCCGTGAGCACCGGGCCGTGAGCACCGGGCCTTGAGACCCGGTGGCGGTCGCCGGTCGCCGGTCGCCGGCCGGGTGGGGCGGGGCCGCTACGCGGTCTTCTGGCGGGCCACCTCGTCGGTGCGCTGCCGAAGCCGGTGGACCACCCCGGGGCTGCCTGCGCGGGCGGCCAACGACGTGCCGAGCGCCCGGAAGTGCTCGTCGCCGCGGACGGAACTGAGGGTGACGTAGTCGTCCAGGAACGCGTGCCACGTCGCGCACGCCGCCTCGACGTGGCCCAGCTCCGTCTGCCGCCGGGCGAGCAGCCCGTTGGCGTGCACCCGGCCCTGCTTCTCGTTGGCCGGACGGACCCGGTTGGAGATCTGAAGTTCCTGTACGGACCCGGCGAGGTCTCCGAGTTCGTACAGGACGTGCGCGACGTGGAAGTGGTAGGCGGCCTGGTCGTAGCCGCCGACCGCGTCGTTGCGGCCGTCCGCCCTGGCGAGCGCGGCCTCGGTCTCGGCCAGCCGCGCGAACGCCTGGCGCCGGTCCTTCACCATGGCCGCGCCGTGCGCCTGCTGGCCGGCGAGGAAGGCACGCAGGCGCGGCCCTGCCGCAGGGGCGGCCTCGGCGGCGGAGTCGGCGAGTTCCAGCGCCCTGGGACCGTAGCCGAGGTTCGACGCCTGCAGGGCCATGCCGCGCAGCGTGCGGCAGTAGGTGACGTGGTCCCGGGCCTCGCGGGCGAGCCTGAGCGCCTGGACGTAGTACTGCTGCCCCAGCCCGTGCGCCGTCTCGTACATGGCCATCCACCCGGTCAGGTAGGTGAGGTCGGCCGCTGCCGCCAGCAGGTCGGCCTTCACCTGCTCGCTGCCGGACGCCCGGAGCCACGGCCCGACCGAGTTGACCAGGAACGCCGCGGCCATCGGCCGGGCGTGGGCGGCGCCCAGCTCGTCGAGGATGCCGGCGATCCGGTCCGTCATCGCCCGTACGGTCTCCACCTCGCCCGGCCCGATCCGGACGGTGCGCCCGGCGCCGGTACGGGTGACCCGGTCGGCGGCGTCCGGGTCGTCGAACCCCGGCAGGGCGAGCGCGACGGAGTAGAGCCCGGCGGAGAGCACTCCCCGGCGGGACGGGTCCACGTCGGCCTTGCCGATCGACATCAGATCGGACAGCGTGCTGCCGCCCGGTGCGCCGCCGCCCTGCTGGACCGGATCGCCGAACCCGGTCTCCTCCGGGGTCACGGGGCGCCCGAGCCGGCGTGCGAACGCCTCCCGGACCACCTCGCGCACCTCCGCACGCGGGCGCGCGCCGGAGAGCCAGTGCGAGACGGACGACTTGTCGTAGGTGAGGCCGAGCCCCTGTTCCCCGCCGACCCGGTTCACCGCCCGGGCGAGCTGGTCGTTGCCCCAGCGGGCCTGGAGGAGGAGAGCGGCCAGTCCGGTGTTGGGTGTGCGCGGTCGTCTCGCCATCGCGATCCCCGTCCTTCGTTCAACCGGTTCAACGCTCCGACCAGCATCGCCGGTTCTCCCGTCCTGTGTACCCGCGTTGAATGGATGTCAGCCTCACGGGTGGCGGAGCGGTCGGAATCGCAAGGGACTTCGCAGAGACGGAGAGCAACAGTGATCACAAGCGGTACGCCTTGCGTGAGGGACGTCCCGCCGGACCCCGCCGCGGTCCCGGCGGCGCGCCGCCATGTCGCGGACACCGCCCGCGCCTGGGACCTGCCGCTGTCGGACGACGCCCTGGCGGACGTCGAACTGTGCGCGGGCGAGCTCATCGCCAACGCCGTCGAGCACGCGGGCGGTCGCTGCACCCTCACCGTCCGGTGGTCCTCCGCCCTCCTCCGCATCGAGGTCGCCGACACCTGCCCGACCCTCCGCCGGCCCGCCCCGGCCCCCGAGCCCGACCAGGACGCCACCGACGGACGCGGCCTCCTCCTGGTGGAGGCCCTGGCGGCGGCGTGGGGCTGGGAGCCCGCAGGCACCGGCAAGGTCGTCTGGTTCACCTACGCCCCCGACCTCCCGCTCCCCGGTCCGGCCCCCGCACCGGCTCCCCGCGCCCTCGCCGCCCAACCGGCCTGACGGTCCCGCCCCTCCGGGCCTGCCCGCGAGCCGGTGCCTCCGACGAGCCCGAGACGTCGGCCGGGCGGGACGCGGCCGGAAAGAAAGTGGGGGCGGGGCAGAATCCTTTGACCGGCGGCGGCTCTCCTATGAATGTCTTCGACGGACGGACGGACGTTCGGACAGGCGTCGGAGCAGGACTTGGGAGGTCGTCGTGGTCGTGGGAATCGCTGTCGGTGTCGTCGTGGTGCTGCTGTGCACGTGCAGCGTGGTCGTGCTGCGGAAGCGGGGGCGGGGCCGTGGCTGAGTCCGCCGCCTGGCCGGGGGAGGTGCTGGTCCGCGCGGCGCAGCGGGGCGACGTCGATTCGCTCGCCGCGCTGGTGTCGGGTGCGCACCCGCACGTGCAGCGGTTCGCGCGGTCGCTCTGCGCCTCGCCGCAGGACGCCGAGGACGCGGCGCAGGAGGCGCTGATCATCCTGTACCGGAAGATCGGGATGCTGCGGGCGTCCGGTGCGCTCGCGTCGTGGACCTTCCGGATCGTCCGCAACGAGTGCCTGCGCCGGGCGCGCACGCTGCTGCGGGACCGGCCGCAGGTGGAGGAGGCCGTCGCCGTGTCGGCCGAGGACGAGGTGTTGAACCGTCTGGAGGCCGGCCGGGTGGCGGCGGCGATCGCCGCGCTCCCGGACGACCAGCGGCGCGTCCTGGTCATGCGGGACGTGCAGGGTCTCAGCGGGCGGACGGTCGCCGATGCGCTGGGCCTGAGCGGCGCCGCGATGAAGTCGCGGCTGCACCGTGCCCGCGCGGCGGTCCGGCAGTCGTTGTGGGACGCTGCCCGGCCTCCTGCGGGCGGTGGCGATGACTGACCGTCCGGACTTCGCGAGCGCCTCGCTGCCCCGTCATCTGCTGCGCGGTGCGGTGGGTTTCGGCTCGCTGGTCGGCGCGTTCGCGCTGGTCCCGGTGGTCGGACCGGTCGCCCTGCTGCTCCTCCCGGTCGGTGTGCTCGCCCTGCGGGGTTGCCCGATGTGCTGGACGATCGGGCTGCTGGAGACCGTCTCGCGGGGCCGCTTGAAGCGCTCCTGCGCGGACGGGAGCTGCACGCTCACCTCCGGGCGACCGGGCTGAGCGCGGCGGTCGGAGAAAGCGGCGAGGAGAAGGGACGGCGAGGAGGAGGGGCGGCACGGAGTAGGGCTGCGCGGAGGAGGGCGGCACGGAGTAGGGCTGCGCGGAGGAGGGCGGCACGGATTGGGTGGTCTCACAGGCGCGTGCCCGCCTCCGCCGAGGCAGGCGGGCACGCGGCTACGAGGCGCCGCCGAACCCGGTCGTCCACCGTCATCCGATGGAGCGGGGGAGACGGAGGGTGAGGCAGAGGATGGCGAAGGAACCGAGGAGCTGGATGCCCAGGCAGAGGGCGAGGGCGCGGTCGAGGCCCAGCGTCGGGGAGAGGGCGAGGTAGAGGGTGCCGAGGGTGGCGACGCCGAGCGCCAGGCTGGACTGCTGGCTGGTGGCGAGGACGCCGCTGCCGACGCCGGCCCGGTCGGCGGGGACCTTGGAGAGGATGACACGGAAGAGCGGGGTGCCGATCAGGCCCTGGCCGATGCCGGCGAGCGCGACGCCGGGGGCCATCCGGAGCGGGGAGAAGTGCGACCAGTCGGCGAGGACGGTCACGGCCAGGGTGGCGAGGCCGACCGCCTGGACGACGGCGCCGGCGGTGAGGACGCGGCTGCCGAAGCGGCCGATCAGGCGAGGACCGGCGAGCGAGGCGGTGAAGTAGCCGACGGCCATCGGGACCAGCGCCCAGCCGGCCGCGACCGGGCCGAGGTGGAGGCCCTGCTGGAGGGCGACGGCGATGACGAACATGAAGCCGCCGAAGCCGCCGAAGTAGGGGAGGGCGATACCGAGGCCGCGCCGCATCTCGGGGATGCGCAGCAGGGTGGGCGGCACCAGCGGGGAGCTGCCGCGCCGCTCGGCCCGCAGCTCGACCAGGACGAACGCGGTGGCGAGGACGGGCGACAGCGCCAGCAGCAGCCAGGACCACAGCGGCCAACCGGCGGCGCGGCCCTCCATCAGGGGGACCAGCAGGGCGAGCATGGTGGCGGTGAGCAGGACGGTGCCGGCGATGTCGACCTTGGCGGCCTGCTCGGCCCGGCTCTCCGGGACGTAACGGAAGGCGAGGCCGACGGTGAGCAGGGCGAAGGGGACGTTCAGGAGGAAGACCGAGCGCCAGCCGGTGCCGAAGAGGTCGGCGGCGACCAGGATTCCGCCGAGGACCTGGCCGATCACCACCGAGATGCCCGCGACCGCGCCGTAGACGGAGAGCGCGCGGCCGCGCCGGGCGCCGTGGGTGGCGGCGGTGATGGTGCCGAGGACCTGGGGGACCAGCAGGGCGGCCGAAGCCCCCTGGGCGGCGCGGGCGGCGACCAGGGTCCAGGCACCGGGAGCGAGTCCGCAGGCGAGCGAGGTGACCGCGAAGGTCGCGGCACCGACGACGAAGAGGCGGCGACGACCGTAGATGTCGCCGAGCCGGCCGCCGAGGACCAGCAGCACGGCGAAGGCGATGCCGTACCCGGCCGCGACCAGTTCCAGGACGGCGGGGCCGGCGGCGAGGTCGTGGTCGATGGTCGGCAGGGCGACGTTGACGATGAAGAAGTCCAGCATCGGGAGGAATGCCCCGAGCAGGACGGTGACCAGTCCGGCGGTGCCGAGTGCGGAGTGGGCGGAGGGGCCGGTGGCCGTGGAGACGGCGTCGGCCGGGGCGGCGGGGCGGGCGGATGCCGGGAGGGCGGTGGCGGTGGACTTGGCGACGGTGAGTTGTTGGGTCACGAGTCATACGATCCGACGCGCCGGACCCTGGTACCAGAGTGTGCTTATCCAGGTATAAGGAGTACCTGGCAACAGGATGGCGGGTGGCGCATGCTGGGGGGATGAGCCTGACGACTGCCGCCCCGACCGGTACGGCCACCGGCGGTACGGCCGCCGCGAACACGGGCAAGGTACCTGCCGCCGACGCTCGCCGCCACGAGCTGGCGGCCTTCCTGCGCAGCCGTCGCGAGCGGATCGCCCCGGAGCAGGTGGGCCTGCCGATGACCGGCCGCCGCCGGACTCCGGGCCTGCGCCGCGAGGAGGTGGCGCAGCTCGCGGCGGTTGGGGTGACCTGGTACACGTGGCTGGAGCGGGGCGGTCCATCCAGGTGTCCGTCCAGGTGCTGGACGCGGTGGCCCGGGCCCTGCTCCTCGATCCGAGCGAGCGGGCCCACCTGTTCGCGCTGGCCGGTGCCGAGGATCCGACGCCGGTGGTGGAGTGCCCGACCGTGACACCGGGCGTCCGGACGGCCCTGGACCAGTTGGCCCCCTACCCGGCCGCGGTGATCAACTCCCGCTACGACGTACTCGCCCACAACGCGCCGTACGCCGGGATCGTGGGCGACCTGGGCGCGCTGCCGCACGAGGACCGCAACCTGATGTGGCTGGCCTTCACCCCCTCGCGGTTCCGCGACGTGCTGGTCGACCACGAGTACGAGCGGGACGTCATGGTGGCCCGGTTCCGCTCGGGCATGGGCGAGCACACCTCCGAGCCCGCCTGGCGGACGCTGCTCTGCCGGCTCCGCAAGGCCTCTCCGGACTTCGACGCGGCCTGGCAGCGGCACGACGTCCTGCGGCCGGGCAACGGGCTGAAGCGCTTCCTCGTGCCGGAGGTCGGGCTGCTGAGCTACGAGTACACGAGCCTCTGGCTCGGCCCGGGCCAGGGACCGCGCATGGTCGTCTACACACCTCGGGACGAGGAGACCCGCGCGCTGACGGTCCGGCTCCCGACCCGGACGGCGGCGACCAGGGCGGCGGTGGTCGGGACGCTTTGACCGGTCGGCGGCCCGCGCCCGTCCGAGGGCCAGACAGAGGGCGGCCAGCGGTAGTTCGACGCAGCCGGCCATCATCAGCGCGACGAGCGTCTCGTGGCCGGGGCCGGCGGTGGCGAGGTCCAGCAGGGCGTCGGTGGTGAGCAGCAGGGCCACCGCGGTCGCGGGCCGTGCGGCGGCCCGGCCGCGTTGGCGCAGCGAGGCGTCCAGCCTGAGCAGGGCGGCGAGTTCGAGCAGGTCGAGGACGACCCAGACCGTCTCGCCGGCGGCCACGAGCACGGCCAGCCAGGGCAGCAGCGCCAGCGCGGCGATCGCCGGTACCCGCTCGGCGCGGGCGCGGGTGCGGGCGCCGACGGCGAGGTGGAGGGACCACCGGGGCAGACCTCCCGGCCGGACGGGGAGGGCGGCGCTCATCCGGCACCTCCGCACTCGGCGAGGGCGTCCGCCCCGGCCCGGTGGCGGACCCGCTCCAGTGGCCGTCGTTCGGACGCGGCGCCGTCCGCCGTCTCGACGAGCACGCCGCCGAACACCCCCTCGGCCCAGGCCAGCCACAACTGTCCGGCCACCGTGACCACCTCGGCCACCTCGACGACCGGGGCCGACCGCCCCGGCCGGCGCAGCAGTCGCCCGGCGGCCGGGGCGGCGGTGAACCCGACGGACGGTGCCGCGCCGCCGCGCGGCAGCCGCCCCCAGGCCAGCCCGTGCCGGACCCGGCGCCTGCCGCTGCCCGCGAACCGCCCGGCGCCGCCACGGCCGCCCGGGTTGGGGACCTTCCAGCACCGGGCGCCGCGCAGCAGCCCGGCGCCGAGCCGGGACGCGACGAGCACGTCCACCAACTCGCCGTACTCGTAGACCTCCAGGGCCGTCCGGCCACGGCTCCGGCCCGCCCGCACGCTGCGCACCGACCACGGCCCGGTCGGGCCGGCGGGCACGCCCGGCAGGTCACCGGTCGGCCCGACCGGTAGCCGCCCCTCGGCGACGGCGGCCGCGGCGGAATGGGCCGGGCAGCAGACGGGGTACCCGTGCGGCGGGTGGGCGGAGTGCGGTGCGAGGCTCGTCATACCGACAAGCGTGGCGTCGGCGGTCGTCGCTGTCGGTAGTGCGCCGAACCGAATCGAAGGTGTACCCAGGTACACCCTTTCTCGGCAGCCCCCTTCATGGTGGGTGACGATCATGCCGCCCTAGGCTGTCGGCCATGCCCTCCACGACGCTGCGCCGCGCGCTCACCAGGGGCGCCGCCCGGCCCCCGTGGTCGGCCGCCGCCCGGCGTGACACCCTCTTCATCGCCTCCGGCATCCCGCCGGCCCTCCCGGTCCTGACCGCCGCCGTGACACCGAAACTGACCTTCCTCCTCCTGGGCCTGGTCCTGCTCTGCCTGCGCCCGCTGACGACCGCCCAGCGCAGCCGACTGCGGGTGCTGCGCGGTGTGGAGGTGCGCCCGCTGCTGCGGCCGGTCGGCGTCCCGTCCGGCCTCCTGACGAGGCTGCGCACCGGGGTCAGCTGGCGTCAGGTCGGCTACCACCTGGTGGCCGGCCCCCTGCTCGCGGTCGGTGCGATGGGGGCCGTGTACGCCTGGGGCGCGGCCCTGGTGGCGAGCACCGTGTTCGGCTGGGCCTGGCTGATGCCGCACTCCGCCCCGGTCCGGCAGAAGTGGTTCCAGCTGGACGTCCCGCTCACCGTGGGCGGTCTCGCGGTCCTCGCTGTGCTGCCCTGGGCGGTGGCCCTGCTGGCCCGGCTGGAGGAGGTCGCGGCGGTGCGGTTGCTCGGGCCGGGTCGGGCGGAGGCACTGGAGCACCGGATCGAGGAGGTGGTCGAGAGCCGGGCCGGCCTGGTGGACGCCGTCGACGCGGAACGCCGCCGGATCGAGCGCGACCTGCACGACGGCACCCAGCAGCGCCTCACCTCGCTCGCGATGAACCTGGGCCTGGCCCGGCGCACGCTCAAGGACGTCCCGCCCGAGGCCATGCAGGTGATCGTCGAGGCGCACGAGGAGGCCCAGGCGGCCATCGACGAGCTGCGCGACCTCGTCCGCGGCCTGCACCCGGCGGTCCTGGAGGACCGCGGCCTGGACGCGGCACTCTCCGGTATCGCGGCCCGCGCCCCGCTCCCGGTGCGGGTGGACGTCGACCTCGCCGAGTACATAGCGCCGACCGTCGAGGCGGTCGCCTACTTCACCGTCTCCGAGGCGCTGACCAACGTCGCCAAGCACGCCAAGGCCTCCCGGGTGCAGCTCTCGGTGCGGACGGCCGGCGGTCGGCTGCGGCTGGTCATCAGCGACGACGGCGTCGGCGGGGCGGACGCCTCGCGGGGCACCGGGCTGACCGGTCTGCGCAAGCGCACCGCCTCGGTCGACGGCACCCTTTCCGTTCTCAGCCCCCTCGGGGGCCCGACCACCATCTCCGTGGAGTTGCCGTGCGTGCTGTGATCGCCGAGGACTCGGTCCTGCTCAGGGTCGGCCTCGTCAAGGTGCTGGAGGCGGTGGGCTTCGAGGTGGTCGCCGCAGTCGGGGACGCCGAGGCACTGCTCGCCGCGGTGGAGGAGCACCGCCCGGGGGTGGTGGTGGCGGACGTACGGATGCCGCCGGGTTACAGCGACGAGGGCGTCCGGGCCGCACTGCTGATCCGCCGGCAGTGGCCGGAGGTGGCGGTGCTGCTGCTCTCCCAGTTCGTGGAGGAGCGGTACGCCGCCGATCTGCTGGCCACCAACACCAGCGGGGTCGGATACCTGCTCAAACAGCGGGTGGCCAACGTGGACGACTTCGTGGACGCGCTGCAGCGGGTCGCCGACGGCGGTACCGCGCTCGACCCGGAGGTGGTCGCCCAGCTGCTGGTCCGCCGTCACCGCGATCCGCTGGAGCGGCTGACCCCGCGGGAGCGGGACGTGCTGGGCCTGATGGCGGAGGGCCGGTCGAACACCGCGATCGCTGCCGCTCTTGTGGTCAGCGACAGCGCGGTGGCCAAGCACATCAACTCGATCTTCGCCAAGCTCGACCTGCCGCCGGCCGACGACAGCCACCGCCGGGTGCTGGCGGTGCTGCGGTTCCTGGAGGTCGGGTAGTCCATGGCGGGGAGGCGGCGCGACCAGGAGCAACGAGAGCAGCACGAGCAGCACGAGCAGCGCGAGCCAAGGGAGAAGGGCACGGGGAACGGCACCGGGAGGCGGGTGCACCGGATGTGGCGGGTGCTCGGCGTCCTGGCTCTGGCCGTGACGCTGGTCATCGGCGCGGTACAGACCTGGGCGATGGCGGTGCAGCAGCGGACGGAGTCGGAGAAGTCCTACCCGGTGGCGGTGAGCAAGGTGGTGCTGGACACCGGTTCGGCGACGGTCCGGATCAGTCCGGGGCGGGAGGGCGAGGTGGTGGTCCGCCAGGAGCTGGACTGGATGATCAGACCGCCCGTCATCTCGGTGCTCTTCGACCGCGGCGACCTCAGGGTGGAGATGCGCTGCAGCCAGGTGATGCCGGTGGCGAAGCTCGGCTGCGGCGCGGAGATCGAGCTGGAGGTGCCGGTCGGTGTGTCGGTGGAGGGCACGGGATCCTCCGGCAGCCTGTCCGTGCGGGGGGTGACGGGGGAGGTCCGGCTGGACTCCACCTCGGGGTCGATCCTGCTGGCCGACCTCTCCGGCCCGGTGGTCGTCGGCACCACCTCCGGTGCGGTGAAGGGCGCCGGTCTCACCTCCACCGCGGTGGAGGTGAGGGCGACCTCGGGCTCGGTCGACCTCTCCTTCGCCCAGGCGCCGCGCACCGTGGACATCGGCGCCACGTCGGGGTCGGTGACCCTGGGCCTGCCGCGCGGTTCGGTCTACCGCTTCAACGGGGGCACCGTCTCGGGGAACCGCCACATCGACCCGCTGCTGGCCGACCAGTCCAGCACCAACCAGGTCCGTGTCTCGGTGACCTCCGGTTCGGTGACGGTCCTCTCCTCTCCCGGCGCGTCGGGCGGCTGACCCGGCCCGTGCCCCCGCGGCCCGCGGCCCGGCCACGGGGGCTCCGGCAACGCCGCCGTCCGCCGGCCGTCCGGGCTCCGCGGCGGCCTACTCCCGGCCCCGTCCGCCGGGTGGGGGACAATGAAGAGTCCCGAGCCCCCTTCCCCGAGGTCAGCCGCGCATGACAGTCACGCCCGCACCCACCGCGACCAGCACCGAGTTCGCGCCGCTGAACATCGGTCCGATGCAGGTCTGGCCGCCCGTCGTGCTGGCGCCGATGGCCGGCATCACCAACGCGCCGTTCCGCACCCTCTGCCGTGAGCAGAGCGGCGGCAAGGGGCTGTACGTCTCCGAGATGATCACCACGCGGGCTCTGGTGGAGCGCAACGCCAAGACCATGCAGCTGATCAAGTTCGACCCGAGCGAGAAGCCCCGCTCGATCCAGCTGTACGGCGTGGACCCGGTGACCGTCGGCAAGGCGGCGCGGATGATCGCCGACGAGGGCCTGGCCGACCACATCGACCTGAACTTCGGCTGCCCCGTCCCCAAGGTGACCCGCAAGGGCGGCGGCTCGGCGCTGCCGTACAAGCGCAACCTGTTGCGCGAGATCCTCCGTGAGGCCGTGGCCAACGCCGGCGACCTCCCGGTGACCATGAAGATGCGCAAGGGCATCGACGACGACCACCTCACCTTCCTCGACGCCGGGCGGATCGGCGCGGAGGAGGGCGTGTCGGCGATCGCCCTGCACGGGCGCACCGCCGCCCAGCACTACGGCGGCACCGCGGACTGGTCGGCGATCGCCCGACTGCGCGAGGCCGTTCCGGCGGACGTCCCGGTGCTCGGCAACGGGGACATCTGGTCGGCGGACGACGCGCTGCGGATGATGCGCGAGACCGGTTGCGACGGTGTGGTGGTCGGGCGCGGTTGCCTGGGCCGTCCGTGGCTGTTCCGGGACCTGGTGTCGATCTTCGAGGGCGAGGTGGACTACGCCCGTCCGACCTTCGCCGACGTGGCGCGGGCGATGGTCCGCCACGCGCAGCTGCTCGGTGAGTGGCTGGGCGACGAGGCCCGCGGTGTGATCGACTTCCGCAAGCACGTCGCCTGGTACACCAAGGGCTTCTCGGTCGGTTCGGAGCTTCGCGTGAAGCTCGCCAATTCCTCCTCCCTGGCCGAACTGGCCGAAACCCTCGCCCTGGTGGAGCAGTCGCAGGCCTGGCCGGCCGGTGCCGACGGCCCCCGCGGACGGACGAGCGGCAACAACCGGGTGGTTCTGCCCGAGGGATGGTTGGACGATCCGTATGACTGCGCCCGCCCGGGTGCAGACGCCGAATCGGACACATCTGGCGGATGATCTGTCCATAGTGGCGAAATGACCCCTCGAAGGTCTCTCGCCACCCTGTCCCAGCCCTCTTGGCCAATCTGGCCAAGAGGGCTCCCTTTTGGCAACCGAACATCACGGAGAGAGCACGTTTCTGGACGGAGTGCGACGATCGGCGGATCCGGTCTACGCTCAAGCGGTGAGATGCGCTGGTGACGCTTGCCACATACGGTGCCGGTAGAAGGCGGCCGACAGGACGAAATGAACAAGTCGCCGGCGAATCGCTTCCCGAAGGGGGTGGCGGCGGATCGCGCGCTCAGGGTGCAGGAAATCAAGCCGAGGCGTCAGCTTGCACGGCCGACCGCTACCCTGCGTCCCGCCTGTGTGATCTTCCTGTTTCGTAGCGTTCAAGACTTGAACGATAGCTCGCGTCATCCGGACGATTTCGCCAACAGAGGTGAACGCCTTTAGGTGCATTCGATCTATCGGGTTACCCCTGGGTACCAGCCTCGTACGGCCTATTGGCGGCGCAGAAGTGCCTTCGAAATGGGTATGTTCTCCGGCGTCAGGGCAACCGTGTGCGAGGAGACCGACCCGTGTCGTCCCAGCAGAAGTTTGTTTACTCCTTCACTGAAGGAAACAAGGACCTCAAGGACCTTCTCGGCGGCAAGGGCGCGAACCTGGCCGAGATGACCAACCTGGGGCTCCCCGTCCCTCCGGGGTTCACCATCACCACCGAGGCCTGCAAGGTCTTCCTGGAGACCGGCAGCGAGCCCGCCTCCCTCCACGAGGAGATCGGCGCCCACCTGGACGCCCTTGAGCAGGAGATGGGCAAGAAGCTCGGCCAGGCCGACGACCCGCTGCTCGTCTCGGTCCGCTCGGGCGCCAAGTTCTCCATGCCCGGCATGATGGACACGGTCCTGAACATCGGCCTCTCCGACGCCTCCGTGGTCGGCCTGGTCGCGCAGTCCGGCAACGAGCGGTTCGCCTGGGACTCCTACCGTCGTCTGGTCCAGATGTTCGGCAAGACCGTGCTGGGCGTCGACGGCGAGCTGTTCGAGGAGGCCCTGGACGAGGCCAAGCACGCGAAGGGCACCACCAACGACCTCGACCTGGACGGCGCCGACCTCCGGCAGCTCGTCGAGGTGTTCAAGGGGATCGTCGAGCGCGAGACCGGCCGGGCCTTCCCGCAGGACCCGCGCGAGCAGATGGACCTCGCGATCCACGCCGTCTTCCACTCCTGGAACGGCGACCGGGCGCGCCTCTACCGCCGCCAGGAGCGCATCCCGAACGACCTGGGCACCGCGGTCAACGTCTGCAGCATGGTCTTCGGCAACCTCGGCGAGGACTCCGGCACCGGTGTCGCCTTCACCCGTGACCCCTCCACCGGCACCCAGGGCGTCTACGGCGACTACCTCTCCAACGCGCAGGGCGAGGACGTCGTCGCCGGCATCCGCAACACCCTGCCGCTGGCCGAGCTGGAGAAGCTCGACAAGAAGTCGTACGACGAGCTCATGGCGATCATGCAGAAGCTCGAGAACCACTACCTCGACCTCTGCGACATCGAGTTCACCATCGAGCGCGGCAAGCTCTGGATGCTGCAGACCCGGGTCGGCAAGCGCACCGCCGCCGCCGCGTTCCGGATCGCCGTCCAGCTGGTCGACCAGGGCCTGATCGACCTGGACGAGGCCCTGATGCGGGTCACCGGCGGCCAGCTCTCGCAGCTGATGTTCCCGCGCTTCGCACCCGACTCCACGTCCAAGCAGATCGCCTGGGGCCTCGCCGCCTCGCCCGGCGCCGCGATCGGCAAGATCGTCTTCGACTCCTACACCGCGGTGAAGTGGTCCCGCTCCGGCGAGAAGGTCATCCTCGTCCGCCGCGAGACCAACCCGGACGACCTGGACGGCATGATCGCCGCCGAGGGCATCCTCACCTCGCGCGGCGGCAAGACCTCGCACGCCGCCGTGGTCGCCCGCGGCATGGGCAAGACCTGTGTCTGCGGGGCCGAGGAGCTGGAGGTCGACACCAAGCGCCGCCGGATGACCACCGCCGACGGCCTGGTGCTGGAGGAGGGCGACGTCGTCTCGATCGACGGCGCGACCGGCAAGGTCTACCTCGGCGAGGTACCCGTGCTCCCCTCCCCGGTGGTGGAGTACTTCGAGGGCACCCTGCACGCGGGCGCCGACGTCCAGGGCGGTCTGGTCCAGGCCGTGCACCGGCTGATGTCGCACGCCGACGGCCGTCGCCGGCTCGCCGTGCGCGCCAACGCGGACAACGCCGAGGACAGCGGGCGCGCCCGCCGGTACGGCGCCCAGGGCATCGGCCTCTGCCGCACCGAGCACATGTTCCTCGGGGAGGAGCGCCGCAAGGAGGTCGAGCACCTGATCCTCGCGGACAACGACAAGGACCGCGAGACCGCGCTCTCCACCCTGCTGCCGCTGCAGAAGGGCGACTTCCTGGAGCTCTTCCAGGCGATGGACGGCCTGCCCGTCACCGTCCGTCTGCTCGACCCGCCGCTGCACGAGTTCCTGCCCGACATCACCGAGCTGTCGGTGCGCGTCGCCCTCGCCGAGGCCCGCAAGGACCCGAACGAGAACGACCTGCGCCTGCTCCAGGCAGTGCACAAGCTGCACGAGCAGAACCCGATGCTCGGTCTGCGCGGCGTCCGCCTCGGCCTGGTCATCCCCGGTCTGTTCGGCATGCAGGTCCGCGCCATCGCCGAGGCGGCGGCCGAGCGGAAGCTGGCCGGCGGGGACCCGCGCCCCGAGGTGATGATCCCGCTGGTCGGCACCGTCCAGGAGCTGGAGCTGGTCCGCGACGAGTGCGAGCGCGTCCTCGCCGAGGTCGCCCAGTCCACCGGCGTCCAGCTGGACATCAAGCTGGGCACCATGATCGAGCTGCCGCGCGCCGCCGTGACGGCCGGCCAGATCGCCGAGGCCGCCGAGTTCTTCTCCTTCGGCACCAACGACCTCACCCAGACGGTCTGGGGCTTCTCCCGCGACGACGTCGAGGCCTCCTTCTTCACGGCCTACCTGGAGAAGGGCATCTTCGGGGTCTCCCCGTTCGAGACCATCGACCGCGACGGCGTCGGCGCGCTGGTCAAGCACGCCGTCGAGGCCGGCCGGGCCACCCGCCCCGACCTCAAGCTCGGCGTCTGCGGCGAGCACGGCGGCGACCCGGAGTCGGTGCACTTCTTCCACGAGGTGGGGCTGGACTACGTCTCCTGCTCCCCCTTCCGGATCCCGGTGGCGCGTCTGGAGGCAGGCCGCGCCGCCATCGAGACTGCGGGCAGCGACTCGCGCTGAGGGCTCTGAGCCCCTCGGCACGGTCGAATCGCTGACCGTATCCCCTCCACCCGGGAGGGGCGTACACCGGAGCTCGGCGCAGGAGAACCGGCGTACGTGAGGCGGCCGGGGCGGGAACGGACAACGGCGTCCGTCCCCGTCCCGGCCGCTGCTTTTTCCACGGCCGGGCCTCGGCCGGGCCACCACGGCCGGGCCACCACGGTCGGACCGCGAGCGGACCACCACCGCGCCGGGCGGGTCGGGCGGGCGGGCCCGCCACCCCCTCACCCCGCAGCCCTCCTCGGAAGAGCGGTGCCGGCGGGTGTGTCGGCGGCCACGCGTGAGGTTGCCCGGTCCGGGCCCGGGTGGCTGCCAAGCTGGGCCCATGACCAGCAGAAACCGCCTGTTCACCGCCCTGGCCGTGCTGCTCTGCGTGCTCGCCGCCGCAGTCGGGTACGTCCTGTCGGACGACGCCGGCGACAGCACGCCCGAGGCCTCCGCGACGTCCTCGACCGGTCCGGCGACGCCGAAGTCCACCGCACCGAAGTCCACCGCACCGAGGTCCACCGCACCGAAGCCGTCCCCGCCCGCGGGCACCGCGTCCGCCCCGGGCACGCCCGCGCCCGCCGGCACCTGGGTGCCGACCGACCCGGCGATGGCCGACGTCTGCCGCACCGGGCTGCCGGTCCAGGCCCGTGACACGCTCGGCCTGATCGCCAAGGGCGGTCCGTACCCGTACCGCTCGGACGGCATCGTCTTCGAGAACCGTGAAAGCCGCCTGCCCCGCAAGACCTCCGGCTACTACCACGAGTTCACCGTCGTCACCCCCGGCTCCGCCGACCGTGGCGCCCGTCGCGTGGTCACCGGCGAGTCCGGCGAGCAGTTCTGGACCGCCGACCACTACGCGACCTTCCAGGAGATCGACGTCCGCTGCTGACGGTGCCGCTGCCGGCGGTCAGGCCGCCGACCGGCCCGGTCGCCGACGGGCAGTGCCGAGCGGTCCACCCACGAAAGTACTTTCCAGTTTGGAAAGTAGATGCCATAGTGAGAGCATCGCGGCGCTCTCCCGGAGGGCCGCACCGCAGGGGGATTCCATGAGCAGCTCCGAGCCCGTCCGACCCGCGCTTCCCGCAGCCGAGGCGCTGCGCCTCGCCGATCGCGCCAAGGCGGCCGCCCAGGCCTCCGGCCGGCTCCCCGGCTGGTACGGCCCGGCCTTCGCGGTGGCGTTCACCGTCTACGGGACCGGCGTCGGTCAGGCGATCGGGGCCGGGGTCTCCTGGCTGAGCGGCGTGTTCGGCGTGGTCTTCGCCGCCCTGACCGGTGCGCTCGCCCGGATCGCGATGCGCGAGGCGGGCATCGTGCACCGGCCGGCCCCCGGCTACGGCGGCCTGATCGTGCTGGCCGTCCTCGGGGTGTTCGCCGCGGCCGGGGCCGCCTCGGGCCTGGTCCTGCTGGCCGGTGGCGGTGTGCGCTGGATAGGTGCGGCCGCCGGTCTCGCGGCCGGTGCGGCGTTCTGGGCGGTCACCGGGTGGCTGGCGGAGCGGATCCGGCGCGACGCGGCGGCCCACTGATGTCGGCCCCGTTCGATCCGCTGCTCCAGCACCCGACCAGGCTCACCGTGCTGGCCTTCCTCAGCGCCTGCGCGGAGGCCGAGTTCGGCACCGTCCGCGACCACTGCGAGGTCTCCGACTCGGTGCTCAGCAAGGCCGCGACCGCGTTGGAGCAGGCCGGCTACCTCAAGGTCAGGAAGGGCGCGGTCGGCAGGCGTCCGCGCACCTGGCTCGTCGCGACCAGGGCCGGTCGGCGGGCCCTCACCGAGCACCTCGCGGAACTCCAGCGCCTGGTGGCCGCCGCCGAGGCCGCCGGCGCCGCCACCGCCGCCACCACGGCGACCGCCCCCGCCGACACCGTCCCCGCGCCCACCGACGCCGCGCCCACCGACGCCGCGCCCACCGACGCCGCGCCTGCCGTCTCCTGACCCGCCTCCCCCTGCCCGCCCCTGCGTACGCCGTCGGCCGCCGCCGGGCGTCTCCGCGTCTTCGCATCTCCGCGCATCCGCGCAGCCCGTGGGGCCGGCCGCGCCGGGATCACCGGGCCCGCCGCCAGGTGATCCGGGCCTGGGGGCCGTGCGGTCCCCCGGCGAGCAGCACGGCCAGCTCCCGCAGCACGGGCGCCGGGTCGCGCCGCAGCTGGAGCGGGGTCGTGCGGACCACCGGCAGGCCGGCCACGGTGAGCCGGTTGGCCCGGGTCAGGCTCCGCTCGTGGTCGGCCGGGCGCAGGTGCCAGGCCCGGGAGTCGATCTCCAGCGCGACGCAGGCCTGCGGCCAGTAGGCGTCGGGCACGGCCAGGAACCGCCCGTCCAGCAGGAGGACCGGGTTCCAGAGCGGTTCCGGGAGCCCGGAGCCGCGCACCGCGTCCCGGGCCTCGCCCTCGACCACCGAGCGGACCCCGGCGGCCAGCTCCTCCACCACCCCGGCCAGCCCGGTCAGGTCGAGCGCGTCCGGCCGGGCCATCAACTGGTCCAGCAGCTCGCCGAGTTCGCAGTGCCGCCGCTGGACGGCCTCGGCGCAGAGCGCCCGGAACCGGCGCCGTCCGCTCTCCCGGGGTGCGAGGTCGGCCAGTGCCCGGGCGACCGTCGTGCTCCGGAGCCCGTCGTCGCGCTCGTACCCGCCCGGCATCGCTCCGGCCGCACGGTGGATCCGCACGAACCCCCGGTCGGAGACCCGTCGTGGGCCCGGGATCAGGACGTCCACCGAGGCCAGGTCGGCCGGGTGCCCGGCGGACGGCAGCCCGGCGTCGGCCAGGACGGCCGCGCCGGTCAGCAGCACGTCTCCGGCGGGCCCGTCCGCCCGGCCCTTGGGCATCGCGTACGCGAGTGCCGCGCGCAGTCGTTGATGGGAGGTCAGCCGTCCGGTCTGCAGGCAGATCACCCGGGGAAGCACCTGTTGCCACGGTCCGCCCGGCCGCAGGCGGTGGGCGATGGTGCCGGACGGGACGCCGAGCCCGTGCAGTTGTGCACGGGTGACGATGTGCTGTTGGTCGGCGCCGAGCAGCAGCAGCGGGTCGACGAGTCCGATGGCGCGGGTCATGCCCGGGGTGCTTCCCGCCCGGGTCGGCGGTATGCGAAACGTCGCCCGTGCGGGGAGTCATGGGTCGTACGGGGTTGACGCGGGACCGGTCGGACGGGTGGGCTGGGGCCCGATGACGACTCCTCACACCGGCCCCGCGCTCGACGCGCTCGACGGCCTCTCGGTCGGCGACGCCTTCGGCGCGCAGTTCTTCGTTCCCGCCACCGCCAGGGCCCACCTGGCCGCCCGCACCGCCCCGCCCGGCCCCTGGCCGTGGACCGACGACACCGAGATGGCCTGTTCGGTGTACGCCGCGCACACCGAGCGCGGGGCCGTCGACACCTTCGACCTCACCCACGGCTTCGCCCGGCGCCACGACTTCGACCGCGGCTACGGCCCGGCCGCCAACCGGTTGCTCCGGCTGGTCCGCGAGGGCGGTGACGCCAAGGTACTGGCCGCCGAACTCTTCGACGGCCAGGGCTCGTACGGCAATGGCGCCGCGATGCGGGTCGCCCCGCTGGGGGCGGCGTACGCCGACGACCCGGGGGCGGCGGTCGAGCCGGCCGCCGACAGCGCGGCGATCACCCACACCCACCCGCAGGCCGTGGACGGCGCGATCGCCGTGGCGGTGGCCGCGGCCTTCGCGGTACGGGCCCGCGCGGAGCCCGTGACCGCGAGGGGCTTCCTGGAGTCGGTGCGGGACCTCACGCCGTTCGGAGCCGTGCGGGACGGCCTGACCGAGGCGGTCGCGCTGCTGGACGAACGTGACCTCGGGGCCGTGGCGAAGGTGCTCGGCAACGGCAGCCGGGTCAGCGCCGCCGACACCGTCCCGTACGCGCTCTGGTGCGCGGCCCGCCGGCTCACCGACTACCGCGGGGCGCTCTGGGAGGCCGTGAGCGCCGGCGGGGACATGGACACCGTGGCCGCGATCACCGGCGGCGTGGTCGCGGCCCGTACCGGGGCGGGCGGCATCCCCGCCGCCTGGACGGCGGCCCGCGAACCGCTGCCCGCCTGGGCCTTCGTCGAGCCGGGCGGTGTGGCGAACGCGCCGGAGCACGGTTCCCCGAAGCCGCTGCGGCTGCCGCGCCCGTGTCCCGTCCCGGACGTGGTCTGGAGCGAGGACGAGTGGCAGCGGATCAGGCGGGGCCTGCGCCCGCGCGGGACGGAGCAGCCGTGGGAGTCCTACACCTCCGAGGGGGTGCTCCACCTGCACCGTGCCCGGACCGGGTTCGCGATCTGGGCGGTCCGGGTGGCCCCCGTGCGGGGCGGCGGACGGCGGCCGGTGTCGGCGCTGGTCGAGGCGCATCCCGCCCACGTCGGGAGCGCGGACGGTCCGGAGCTCCTCGGCGAGGTCCTGGCCCTCGCCACCCGGGGGTACCGGCCCTGAGCACCGGTCGCCCCGGAGGGCCGTGACCGGACCCCCGCAGGCGACCGGACCCCGCGGGTGACCGGACCCCGCGGGTGACCGGACCCCCGGCACGAGGGCGCCCCGAAGCGCCCGCAGGTGGCCCCGCCGCCCGCTGGCGGTGGTGTCGCGGGGTGCGGCCCCAGCCGGGGGGGGCCGGTGGCGGGGGGGGGGTGTGG
>NZ_JBEXNT010000028.1:0-78470 GCF_040611255.1 Kitasatospora sp. NPDC002965
GCCTTCAACCACAACTCCGAGGGCTTCTGGGTGGCCACCACACTCGTCGCCCAGCAGGAGAGCGGTACCGCTCACGCGCACTGACACGCCGTGGCCGCCCCTTCGGGGGGCGGCCACGGTACCGGCGGCAGCCGCCGCCTCGACCTCGCGCCGTCTGCCCTGCGGCGCTCCCCGGACCCCACCCAGATCGGTCGAGAACCATGTCGAACGCCGAGAACACCAGATCGGACACAAGAGGTCCAAGACCCGGGACCCCCACCCTCGAACTCGTGAGCGAGGGCAAGTACAACAAGCTCAAGTGGCGCATGCTCCTGGCCGCCATGTTCTGCTACTTCTTCTTCTACACCGGCCGGCAGACCTTCGGCTTCGCCATCCCCGGCATCCAGGCCGACCTCGGCCTCAGCAAGGCCGCCCTCGGCGGCATCAGCGGCATCCTGCTCTGGTCCTACGCCGCCGGCCAGATGATCAACGGCAACCTCGCCGACAAGTTCGGCGGCCGGCGCATGATGACCGCCGGCGCCGTCCTGTCCACCATCCTCAACTGGTGCACGAGCTTCTCCGTCGGCTCCAGGTCGCTCAGCTTCCTGTGGGGCGCCAACGGGTTCGCGCAGTCCCTCGGCTGGCCCTCCGGCGGCCGCGTCATCTCCAACTGGTGGGGCCCCCGCGAGCGGGGCAAGAGCTTCGGCTTCTACACCTTCGCCGCCGGCATGGCCTCCGTCCTCGCCTTCGTCACCTCCACCATCGTCGTCGACACCCTCAAGCTCGACTGGCAGTGGATCTTCCGAGCTCCGGTCCTGCTGATGCTCGTCGGCGGCATCACCTTCTACTTCGTCGCCCGTGAGAACCCCAAGCAGGCCGGCATCAAGCCCCCCGCCTCCGTCACCGAGGCCGAGGAGGAGGACAACCGGGACGCCGCCGCCGCGTTCGCCGGCGAGACCTCGTTCCAGCGCTACAAGGCCGTGCTGCGCAACCCCAAGATCTGGTCCACCGGCATCGCCATCGGGTTCCAGAACACCGCCCGCTACGGCCTGCTGATCTGGGTCCCGGTCTACTTCCTCGGCGAGAACTGGAAGAAGGGCGGCGGCGGTATCAACCCGCTGTGGATCTCGGTCGCGCTGCCCGTCGGCATGGCGGTCGGCGCACTCACCAACGGCCAGATCTCCGACCGGCTCTTCGGCTCCCGCCGGGACCGCCCGATCATCCTCTTCATGGTCCTGGGCGCCGCCGCCTCCATGACGATGTACCTCGCGCCGCTGAACGTCACCACCGGCATCGTGGTCCTCTTCCTCACCGGCTTCTTCGTCTACGGCCCGCAGTCCTCGTTCTGGGCGCTCTGCCCCGACATCGCCGGCAAGCGAATGGCCGGCACCGCGACCGGCGCCGTCAACTGCTTCGCCTACCTCTTCGCCGGGACCGCAGAGCCCTTCATCGGCGGCCTGATGGACAGCACCGGCAGCACCGACCTCATCTTCTTCTTCGTGGCCGGGTGCTGCGTGTGCAGCGCGCTCGTCGCCCTCACGATCCGACGCTAGTGCTGGCGGTTCACTCCCCACAGGGTGTCGTCGCCGATCGAGTAGCAGCCGTGGAAGAAGGTCACGCCGTGGGTGCGGTGGTAGGTCGCCGGCAGCCGGTCGGGCCGGCCCCCTCCCGCCCAGCGGGGGTCCAGGCAGGCGAGTCCGATCTCGTTGAAGCGGTCGATGACGTCACGCACCGTGTCCTCGTCCGCCTGCACCAGCCGGGCGATGACCGGCACCTGGTTGCCGCCGGCCGAGGCCATCAGCGTCATCGCCCGTCGGTAGCGCACCGTGCTGGTGCTGCCCCGGCGCACGACGCCGCTACGCACGACGCCGCTACGCACGAGACCACCTTCAACGTCACCTGCCAATGACCCGGCAGTGAGGCGACCGGATGGCGGAGGTGCTGTCGATCGGCTCCGACGCCATCCGGGTCCAGGGGTCAGGGGTCAGGGGTGGACGAGCTTGAACCTGACGAACTCCTCGTTGACGATGAAGATCTCCTCCTCGGCGGCCAGCCACCGCTTGCGGTCCTGCAGCTTGCTGGTCTTGATCCTCTTCTTCGTCCCCGCCACCTTGAGGTAGAACTCGTCGCCGCCCAGGTCCTCGACCTGCCAGCGGGTGCGACAGCTGCTCTTCTCCAGCCTGATGTCGGCTCCGTAGAGGCACCAGGTGCGGTACTCGCCCCAGTTGGCGGACGTCGACTCGATGCTGTAGGTGAGGTCGTCGGCGTGCAGGGTGAAGACCAGCGCGGTGCCGTTGCCCGGCTGGTTCGTCAGGAGCGCGTAGTCCCAGCCCGCGTACACCTCGAACGTCGCCCCGCGGCCCGAGTTGGCCTGGACGAGGTAGACGGGGTCGAAGACGGTCTCCCGCTTCGAGGGCGCTGGGTGGGCAGCGCTCGCGGGGAACCGGTGACCGGCGGCGCGGGTCGCGGTGTCCTGGGCCGCCGACGCCGGGGCGGTGCCCGCCAGCAGGGCGAGGCAGCCGGCCGCGGCGACCGCCGTGCGTCGCAGCGATCGGTGCAGCAGCAGTGACTTCCACATGGTCGTACCCCTCAGTGTTCGGCGTGGCCGGACTTCGATCCGTCGGCCATCCTCGCCGTCCGGGAGTCGGACTGCAGCAAACGGTTCCGGGGGGCCAGGGAATTCACACGGAAGAGTGGGCCTCGGGGCATCGACAAAGGCGGCAGGCCCGCACTCGCCGCGTGACCAAGCAATCCGGCGAACCCATGTGGTCACAGCACTGGTGTCCTGCACCGGAGATCCGTCGGCAGAATCGGGCGAGGGAGTCGAGGATCTCGTCAGCGGTCCTGGTCCAGGTGAACGGCGTGGGGTCCTCGTTCCAGCGCTTGACCCACGTGCGGATGTCACGTTCGAGGGCTTGGACGTTCTTGGGGGATCCGCAGCGGATCATCTGGTCGGTGAGGAAGCCGAACCAGCGCTCGACCTGGTTGATCCACGAGGATCCGGTCCGGGTGAAGTGCATGTGGAAACTGGGGTGTTGGGCCAGTCACGCGCGGATCGCCGGAGTCTTGTGGGTTCCGTAGTTATCGCAAGGTGAATGTCGAGCCCCGCGGGAACCTCCTGGTCGATCTTGACGAAGAACCTCCTGAACTCCGCCGGCACCGAAGAAGACGACCCGGCTCCGGCTCCCCGTCCCGGCGGCCGCCACCACCGAGGCGGCGCCCGCCAAGTGAGCCGCGCGCAAACCGCGCAAGGCCACCGAGGCGACGGCCGAGGCCGCCCCGTCGACCGAGAGCAGGCCGAAGGCGCGGAGCACGAGGAAGACCGCCGCGAAGAAGACGGCTTCGCCGGCTCCGGAAGCCCCGGTGGCGGCGAAGCGACCCCGGGGGATCGCCGACGGTGAGCCGCCCCGACCGCGGCCGGCAAGCCGCTGCGCGCGGGCGAGGTCTCCGCGGCTCTCGGCTCTGACAGCACCGACGACAACGTCCGCGCGACTCTGGAACGGCTCGTCAAGGCGGGTCGGGCGCAGCGCGCGGGCCGTGGTCTGTTCGGAGTGCTGCCGAAGAGCTGGCGTCGTGGGCCTGCTGGTTGGACCACCGTGTCGTGGTTGGCCTTTCGGGGCTGGTCGGGTTCGTTCCACATGCGCACCCGGCCGGTCGCCGACGCCCTGGCGGCCGCCCTGGCGACCCGCGGTGACCAGGTCGACGGCGTGATCTTCCACTCGCACGGGTTCCCAGTACGGGTCAGCCGAGTTCGCCGGACTCTGCCGGCGCCACGGGATCCGGCGGAGCACGGGGAAGGTCGGCTACGACAACGCCGCCGCGGAGAGCTACCTCGCTTCGCTGCAAAGGGAGTCGACGCACGGAACGCGCTGGGACAGCTGGGCGGGACCGCTGAGCTCAAGAGCTTGGTAGGGACTCTTGACAGTCGGGTGGTCCAGACCACCAGTATTGGTCCAGGCCAGAGTGCTTCAGGTCGCCGAAGTCCCCACCTTCGAAGGGAGCGCGGTCCATGGCCGGACCCGTTCGCGCACCACTCCGAGCCCTGCTCGCCGGAGCCGTCACCGCCGCCGCCATCGCCGGCGTGGCGCTCACCGGCACCGGCACCGGCACCGGCACCGCCCGTGCGGCGGGCACCCCACTGCCCGCCCAGGTCTTCGCCCCGTACGTCGAGGCCCGGGCCGGCGACAGCCTGTCCGAGCTCGCTTCACAGCCGGGTGACAAGTACCCGACGATGGCCTTCCTCCAAGCCGCCGCCACCGCCTCCTCCCCGTCGCCCTCCCCGTCGCCCTCCGCGTCGAGTGTCCAGGTGTCCGCCATCCAGGTGCGGGTCAGCCCGTCCTCGGGCACGGTGACCGCCGGCTCGTCGACCACCGCGACCGTGAGCACGGCCATCATCAACAACGGCTCGAACACGTCCATCGCGATGACGGTCAGCGGCGTTCCTGTGGGGGTCAGCGCCTCGGTCCGCCCGTCCTCCGTCAACGGGAGCTCCAGCGCCGCCCTGTCGGTGTCGACCGTGTCCACCGTCGCCCCCGGCACCTACACGCTGACGGTCAAGGGCACGCTGACCGGCACCTCGGCCACGTCCTCCGCGGCCTACACGCTCACCGTGACCGGCACCGTCCCGGCGTGCTCCACCGCCTCCTGGGTCGGCGCACAGGTCTACACCGGTGGCAGCACCGTCTCGTGGAAGGGCCACCAGTGGGGCGCCAAGTGGTGGACGCTGGGCGAGGAGCCCGGCACCACCGGTGAGTGGGGCGTCTGGCAGGACCTCGGTACCTGCTGATCCGCACGCGTCGCCGGGCCGGCCCCGGGACCGGGGACCGGCCCGGCGACGCGTGCGGACTCTGTTGCTCATTTCGCTGCGGGGTGTTGGTCGGGTTCGGGATGATCACTCTGTGGGCTGCCTGGCGCCAGCTCGGCCCGGACACCTGCGGATTCGCCCACGTCCTTGCGAGGGAGGCGGTCCACGACGGCATCCCCGCCGCGGTCCTCGCCCTCGGTATCGACATCACCGTCGCCGTCAAATGGCAGCGAGCCGCCGCCGGAGACTGGGCCGCCTACGCAGCTGAAGTCAGCCGACGCACGACGACTGACGCTGCCACGATCGGCGCCACAACCCGCTTGAAGGGGGTATTCGGGCAGTTCCAATAGCCGACTTCACCATTGTGGGTGTCGGACAAGGGGAACGGGAGATCCAGGTTGTCGGGAGTCTGGTAGGACACGGGCGGAGGCACCTTCGGGAGGAAGGCATGGCAGAGGTCGGCGCGGACAGTTCCGGTGTCGGTGCTGCATACGAGTGCCCGGGTGAAGGAACGGGCCGCCGCGACCCGGCCCGTCGCGGGCCGGGTCGCAGTGGTGACAGTGAAGATCGCCGGCCCTGTGCCGAGGAGGGCAGCCGGCAGCGGTCCTTCTAGTAGACCGTCAGGGAGCTGGCCCTGTCGTTGATCCCGGTCGGGACGTTGATGGGCGGGCCGTAGGCGCCGTACTGGCCCAGCAGGTTGCTGTAGTTGTCCCCGTCGTACAGGCTCAGGGTTCCGCCGCTTCGGTTCCAGAGGGAGCTGATCCGGTTGTTCATGTCGTAGTTGGCGAGCTTGAAGGAGCCGGCCCAGGGCACCACCCACAGCAGGCCGCCGCCGTTGGAGTTCTGGAACACGCATGCCTGGCCGTGCAGGCAGTTGTCCCACGCGGTGATCGCGGACGGGCTGTCCACCGTGATCGGCCGGATCACCACAGGGGTTCCGGAGCTGCCGTTGGCGAGGGTTTCGGCCGAAGCCACCCCCACCGTGGATGCGAACATCATGGCAGTCCCGGCCGCCGCGAGAGCGATTCGCTTACGCATCAGATTCCCTTTCCTCGTTCGAGCGTACGCACTGTGCGCACGTGTCAAATGGAGAACCGGCCTCGTGCCGAAGCCGGCAAACCGGCGCCCGACGGGCGGCCGATGTTTCAGAGCCGTTGTACGGACCTGCCGCTGCGCGGTGAGGTCCCCGGCTCGTCCGTCTCCCGGTGTGCGGAGCGCGCTGCGGCGCCCCGTGCATCAACAACCCTGTGGCGGCGGCGCATTGTCCGAAAGGGCCCTCTGGGCAGGACATTCAATCCGGACAATGATGCGTGTGCGGCGGGACGGGCCCGCCCAGGGGTGGCGGCATGGACGCGAGGCCGGCGGCGACGGGGTGCAGGGCCCGTCGGGGCAGGCCGGAGCGGTTGGCCGACGCGCAGGCCGGCCCGGTGGAACGGTTCGCCTGGGGGGCTGCGGCAGTTGCGTGACCGGGCCGGCGCCCCGGGCTACCGAGCGTCGGCGAAGGCGTCGCACTACGCCGCCAGCACGCTGACGGAGGCCGCGAAAGGGGAGCCGCTCCCGCAGCGGTCAGCCAGGAGGGGCCTCGTCCTGATCGGCGGCCTGGAGCGGGCTGTGCTGGGGGAGCGTGGGCAGGCGCCAACTGGTGCTGTCGTCCGTGGGCCGGGAGGGCGGTTCGCGGCGAGGGGCGCCGCGGTAGTTCATGTACATCTCGGCCAGGACACTGACCTTCGCGCAGAGCATCCACGGCTCGAACGGCTTGGCGATGAAGTCGATCGCCCCGGCGTCGTAGCCGCGCAGCAGGCTCTCGGGGTCCGCTCCGATCGCGGTGACGAAGATGATCGGGATGTTGCGGGTCTGGGCGCGGCGCTTGATGCGGGCTGCGGTCTCGTAGCCGTCCATGCCGGGCATCTGCACGTCCAGGATGATCACGGCGACGTCGTCGTGCTGGAGCAGCGCCCTCAGTGCGTCCGTGCCGGAGGCCACCGCCAGCACCTGGCAGTCGGCGGCGGTCAGGACCGCCTCCAGGGCTATCAGGTTCGCGGGCTGGTCGTCGACGATGAGGACCCGTGGGCTGTCCGCGCCCGCAGGGGCGGGGCGGGTCATCCTGGAGTGCTGCAGTTCCTCGCCGGCCTGCTGCTCGGCCACGACCAGTTGGCGCTCCAGGAGCTCGCAGCGTGCTTCCGCGGCGAGCCGGCGCCGACGGGACTCCTCCAGCTCGGCCGTCAGCCGCGCGACTTCCGCCTCCAGGCGCCGGCGCTCGCGCAGCAGTTCCTCGCGGTCCCCGGCGTGCAGGACCAGTTCGTCGCCCCGGGCCCGTTCGCGGGCCCAGTCGCTCTCCAACTGGTTGAGGCGCAGCGCCAGATCGGCGATGCGCTGGTTCCTGTCGAGCAGGGCCTCGCCGAGGATGTCGCTGTGGGCGGTCGAGCGCCGGGAGAGCCGGTCGGCCTCGGCCAGCTGGAACTGGAGCTGCTGGAGGGCGTGGCTGACCGAGGCGCTGGTGCGCTGGGCCGCCGCGTGCAGCGAACGCAGCAGGTCGATCGTCTCGGAAGTCGCGACGCTGCCGCGGTCGGCGCCGACGTCGGCGAGCAGGTCCTGGACGAACTGCCAGGGCGGGATCCGCTGTCCGGACAGGTAGCGGGAGACGGCTCCCGCACTCAGGTGCCGGCGCGCGCCGTAGCGGCGCACCGACGCGGTGGGCCGTAGGCCCGTAAACAGGCTGCGCAGGGCCTCGGCGAATGCCCGGCATTCGCTGTTCAGGTCGGGGCTCAGCGCTCGCAGGTCTCCCACCCGCCCACCCCCCGGTGTCTCGTAGGCCTCCACGGCGCCACCATCCTCGCAGTATCGGGTCGGCTGAGGCCCGGGAATCCAAGGCGCCCGGGCCGCAGCCTTCACGTCAGGCCGTCTCCTTGTCCGCAGGGTCCTCTCGGGGCTCGGCGACGAGCTGGTTCACGAACGACACGCTCGCACCGAACGCGCCGACGCCGTAAAGGACACACTGGGCCAGGTGCGTGCCCCCAGCGGCGCTCAGAACCCCAGCGCCGATACCCGTGAGCACGCCGACCAGCAGCACCAGGGCCGCCCTCGGCGACAGCAGCGCATGCCGCACCATCAACCTCCTCGATCCGTGGTAGCACTCGCCGCCACGACCTGCCCGCCAGCCGGATCGGCCTGACGGTGCATCACAGGATGAAGGAGGCACCTGGTGTTGCGCCTCCGTTGCCGGGCCGACAACACCAGATGGCAACACCGCGGCCTCGGGCTGTACCCGGCCGGGGATGGGATTCGGCGCCCATGCCAGCCGATCGGCGCCGTCCGACCCCGCCGCGCCCGGCTCCTCGCCGCGCGGCCTCATCTCCACCGTGTCGTCCCTTCTCCCTCTCCGTCTCCCGGGATGTGAGTACGGACCTGGATCCGGGGCGCTGTGGGCGCCGCCGGGCCGTCCGGTGGTTCGCGGTACCGGACGATGGGGGAGCGAGAGCGAGTGGAGGGGGTCCCGTCAGGAATCTCACCGCGCGGACCCTTGGCCGAACGGGACCGGGCCGACGGACGGTCCACCGCCCGGACGGCTGGTCAAGTCCCTGCGAGAGGCCGGCGGAACCGTCAGGAGATGACGCCTGCGCCGACCGGCCGGGCCAGATCGTTTGTGTCAACCTCGTCGTCCTCGAGCTTCTGGTCCTCTCCCGCGAGCACGAACCCACCCGCCGCGCCTTCCTCAAACGCCTCCGACCCCCCGGGCCTGCGCGGGCCGCCGACCGCTCCGACACGGCCCGCACAAGCCACCGGAGACGTCGCGGACATCCCGTCGTACCCCGGCTCCGGTGTTCTCCCGCGGCCGAACCGGTCGCAACGGCGAGCGGCCGCGGGCGCGACGGCGGGGATGGGAATCGACCGGCACGAAGAGCCTTCCTGTCTCGGCAGCACGCCGCCGCGATCCGTACCGGGCTCGCCGACATCGACTCCCACCACGAAGCCGACGGCGTGAGCATCGATCTCGCCGGACCGTCGGACGTGGGCCTGACCGGCCGGTCTGTCGCCGAGTACGGCACCGACCGCATCGAGGTCGACCTGACCGACCGCAGACCCGCCCAGGCCGGCTCGGCCCACGAGTTTCGGTTCTGGTCCAACTGCGAAGTCAGCCAGGCCCTTTGGAAGTGAACGGAGCCAGCCATGCCATGTTCGTGGGTTTCCACGATGCCCGGCACGGGGGTCGGTTGTCAGTCTGTCATTGCAGCCGCAGCCGCAGCCGCAGCCGCAGCCCGGTTCGGGCGGGCGGAACCGGTGCGGGTGGCCCGCTGTTCACGCGGAACATCCAGGAAAAGGAGTTTGTCATGTACGGAAGAATTCGCCGGGTTTCGCTCGCCGTTGCCGTCGCCGCCGCGGTTCTCGCCGGCGGTACGGCGCAGGCGCACGCCACTGCGGCCTCCGTCCAGCCGCACGCTGCCGTGGCATCGGTCACCCAGAGCCAGCCGTCGGCGTCCGCGATCGATATCTGGATCTGGGAGGGCCGCTATACGACTTTGGCCGACGCGAACGCGGTGGGAAACATACGGGTTCTCCTGGGACTTTCCGCCGCATTCATCATCGAGTCCGTCTACCTCGGTGGCACGACCGGCTGGGTTTTCGACCTCTACCAGCACTGAGCGCCCCGGTGCCGGCGTCCGGCCGGCGATGTCCCGGAACAAGGACGAGGCGAGCGTGACACGTGTCCGCCCGCCCAGCTTCGACGAGAGAGTTGGTAGTTCTATGTCCCGTATGACTTCCATGGCGGATCTGCGCCGCGCGGCCGCAGGTACCCTCACGGCCGCCCTTCTGACGGCCGGAGCGGTCGCCCTCGCTCCGGCGGCGCAGGCCGCGGCCGGAGCGAGCGGGCCGCAGGCGTCCGCGCAGCAGCGTCCGGACACGGGGGAGACGGAGCAGAGCGTGGCGGGCGTCACCGCGGCCCGGTCCACGAAGGTCACCCTGGTCAACAACACCGGGAACGGTCTGAACAAGACGTGGGAACACCTCGACCACGGCTGCTGGTCGGCGGACGGGCTGCCGTCGAACTACATCCCCCACGGGGTGGCGTCCAGTTGGAAGAGCGAGTCCTGCGGGTTTGCGACGGGGACCGAGGGGAGCATCTCCTACGCGCTGTCCGGCAGCAGCGGCCAGGTCGACCTGCACTGGAGCAACCCCTACGTGGGCAGCAACGGCTACAGCTGCTCCGCCCCGGTCGGCTACACCTGTTCGCGCAGTGGCGGCAGCGGGAACAACGCCGAGGTCGTGTTCACCATCCGGTCCGCGGCAGGGGCGAAGAGCGCCCCGACCCCCGCGGCGGAGTCCACGCTCTCCGCGGCCCGGAGCACGACGGTCAACCTGACCAACAACACGCCCAAGGGGCTCATCCGGGACGGGGCCAGCCTGAGCGGTGGGATCTGGTCCGACGGCATGCTGCCCCCCACCAGCCTCCCGCCCGGTACGGCCGGGAGGTGGGCGAGCGAGTCGGACGGCTTCATGACCGGCACGGCGGGCGAGGTCTCCTTCTACGTGGCCGGGGTGAGCGGCAAGCTGAAGGTGTCCTGGAACAACCCCTACGTGGGCAGCAACGGCTACAGTTGCTCCGCTCCGTACGGATACACGTGCACGTGGCAGGGTGGCGGCGGCAACAACGCCTCGGTCTCCTTCACCCTGTCGCAGTCCTGACCGCGCCGCGCCGAACCGCCGCTGCCCCCGCCCCGGGGCACATGCACCTGACCCCGGGGCGGGGGCGGCGGAGCGGTGGTGGCGCCTCGACCGCTCCGTGCCGGCCGCTGTTCCCGCGATGGTCGTGGGCCCGGCCGCAGTTCCTACCGCCACCGCGCGAGGCGCTGCGGGTCCTGGCCTCCAAAGGTCTCATCGGATCGCGGCAGAAGCGGGGCACCTTCGTCCGGCCCCGCGCGGACTGGAACCTGCTGGACGTCGACGTGTTGCGCCGGCGGGCTACGGACGTCCCGCACCGAGGCTTCCTGGCCAACCTGGGCGAGGTCCCGCTCGATCATGGAGCCGGCCGCCGGCCGCCGGCCGCCGGCCGCCTCGCCGCCGAGCGCCGTGGCGAGGCCGACCTTGCCGGCTTCGCCCACGCCCTGGAACGCATCGCCGAAGCCGGACACGACACCGACGTCGCCGTGGAGGCGGACCTGGCTTTCCACCGCGCCCTGCTGACGGCAGACCGTCCGCGCCGCCGTCGGGGAACTGGCCGACCACCTCCTCGGCGAGGACCCGCTACGGATCGAGCACCACTGGCAGGTGCTCACCAAAGGCGGCTTCTACCGCGGCGGGCGCGCCGGCCACCACCGCCCACCGGCTGCGCAAGGTGGCGAGATCGGAAGGCCGCGAGATCGGAACGACCGCGCCCGGGCAGCTGGATCCTGCGGCCGTCGACCTCCGCCGGACACGAATCGTCGAACAGTTGGCGTAGGAGAAGGGCGCCGGCACGGACCCCGACCGACACCCGGCCCCGGGACTACCGCACGGTCGGTCCGGCCTATGGCCACCCCGGGCGCCCACGCCGACCGTGTCGATCCTCGGCCTGCGCCGCACGCAGGGCCATCGCGTGGGCAACACCGATGTCCGCTCGGGCCACGAACAGCTGGCCGTGACCGGGCGACGGACCAGTCACCCGGGCCGGGACGGTGTGGCAGGGCACCGCGGGAGGGGCCGGGCACCGGCAGACCGGTCCCGGCTCCGCCCTCTCAGCGGTTCAGGGCCGGGCGGCGAGCGCCTCGACCTCGAACAGCACGTCGGGCGCGGCCAGGCTCGCGACGCCGATGAGGGTCTGCGTGGGCGGCTTCGAACCCCAGCCCTCCTGCACGGCAGCGGCGATCGGCCCGAGCTTGCCGAGGTCGTGGTCCACCACGTACGTCCTGAGCTGGACGACGTGGCCGAGGTCGAGCCCATGGGCAGCGAGGGCGACGCCGATGTTGTGGAACGCCCGCTTCACCTGCTCGGCGAAGTCGGCCGACACGACCGCGCCGTCCGGCCCCGATCCGTACTGGCCGGCGACAAACACCAGTTCCGTGCCTGCGGGGACGGCGGCGGTGTGGCTGTAGCCGAACGGAACCGGGTCGTGCAGACCGTCCGGATTGACGATGGCGTGCGCCAAGGGGATCACCTCTCGAATGCGGCAGGGCTTGTTCGTCCTGCCGGCAAGCCTCCCAACAAATCACGACGTCCTCTGTCGTGTATTCCCGTAGGGTTTCCCCATGCGCGCCGACCGCCTGGTATCGCTGGTCCTCCTGCTCCGGCAGCACGGCCGGATGTCGGCCGCCACCCTGGCCGCCGAGCTGGAGGTGTCCACCCGCACCGTCCTGCGCGACATCGAGGCGCTGTCCGTCGCCGGCGTCCCGGTCTACGCCGAACGCGGCCGCCACGGCGGGTTCGCCCTGCTGCCCGGATTCCAGACCGAGCTCACCGGACTCAGCCATGACGAGGCACTGGCCCTGCTGGTTGCCGGATCCCGGCGGGGCACCCAGGCGTTCGGCCTCGGCGCGGCGCTCGCCTCCGCCATGCGCAAGGTGGTCGACGCCCTGCCCGAGAACTCCCGGGCGACCGCGGCAGGCTCCGTGCGGAGACTGCTCGTCGATCCCGACACCGACCTCCTCGCGCGTCGACGGAACGCCGAGGAGGTGCCCGACGCCGTCATGGCCGAGGTCCGGCTCGCGGTGCTCGCCGGACAGAAGCTGCGCATCCACTACGCGGCGGTGGACCAGGCCCCGAAGTGGCGCACGGTGGACCCGATCGGGCTGGTCACCGTCCGCGACCAGGGCTACCTGCTGGCCGCGAGGTCAGGCGAGGACCGCACCTACCGGCGGTCCCGGATCGTGGCCGCCGAGGAGCTCGCCGAACCGGCCCAGCGGCCGGACCGGATCGACCTGGGCCGAGCGTGGGAGGAGCGCAGCACCCGGTTCCGCACCGGCGGGGACCAGGTCACCGTGCTGCTCCGGGTGGACCCGGCGCGGCGGGACGAGCTGGGGGGCACCGCGTTGACCGTCCACGCCGGAGAAGTCGAGGGCCCGGACGGCCGGCTGCGGCTCGAAGCGACCTTCCAGGACCCCCGGCACGCCGAATGGGCGCTCTGGCAGCTCGCCACCGACGCGGAGGCCCTGGCCCCGCAATGGCTGCGCGACCGCCTGCGCGACCGCGCCGCCGCGATCGCCGCCTCCTACAACGCGACGCCCCGAGGCCTGCGCTCCGATACCTGAGGCCCGAGGCGGGACACCGCCGGAGTTCGATGCCCGCGGTCCGACGTAGGCACCGGAGGAAAGGCGGCCGAGGCGCGGAAGGGCGTCGTGACCGTCTGGGGCCCGACAAGACGAGTGCCGACCCCGGCGGTGTCGGTGACGCCCTGGAGGTCCTCGGCGTCACCGCCCCGACCGGCGACCTTCTCACCCGGCGCGCACCGATGAGACGAGCGCCTCGCCAGGGCCTTCCGGACAGACCAAGGCCCTGGTGAGGCGCTCCCGAAGAACCGCCTCACCGTTCTCCCGGGACACCCATGGGACACCGGCCGGGACAGGGCCCGGCAGAGGTGGACGGTGCGATCGCCGTGAACACCCCGAGGCGAACGCGAAGAGCTGTGAACGCCTCGCCGGACTGCAGCCCCTGACGAACCGTCTGCGCAGGCAGCTCCGAACCCCTTCGCCCGGCGCCCAGCCGGAGCGCTCCGTCGGGCGGCCCAACACGACTCTGATGTGTGCCCTGACCGACATCCTGGCGACAGCGACCGCCCGGAACGCCCCGAACAGCTCGCGACCTACGGCTTCGCCGACGACCCGCTCGACACACCGCCCGAACACTTCAACGCGCCGCACGGCCTCTTCGACGTCGCACATCTCAAGGACCACCCTCAAGCGCTCGGCTGCGGGGGGGCTGACACATGACGACGCCCGGAACCGCTGAGATCACCCCGCCTACCCGACAGCCGTCTCCTCGTCGCCGTCGGCCGCGGCGGTCCTTCGCGGCGGCCGGCCGGGCTGGTGGCGGGGCTGGTGGCGGGGCGGTCCGGTCAGGACCTCGGCCCTGGCCGGTGTGCGAAGTCGGTCACCCGGCGCTGTCGGGCTTCCGACGGCGCCGGGTTCGGCCGGGAGGTCAGCGGTGGGCGGCGAGGTGCGTCAGTCCACCGTGAACAGCTGCGCCCCGGAGCCGCCGAGCGGCCGCTGCTCGAACTGCCCGCCCGCGCTACCGGGGGCGGTCAGGTAGAGGCCGCTGTAGCGGTTGGCGAGGCGGATCCGGCCGCCGCCCGCGTCCTCCGCGAGCCATTCGTCGTTGGTGTGCTCCCCGGTTGCGTAGCCGCACTGGACGATCCTGCCGCCGGCGTCGCGCGAGGCCTGGAAGACGACCACGTCCTCGCCGCTGCCCCGGTTGACGAGCCTGACGTAGCCGTCGCCGAGCGGCCTCAGCTCGAAGGTGCGGTCGGCGCTGCCGTCACGCGGCGCCCGCACGATCGGCACGTCGCACCCCGCGGGGCCGCCGACGGCGAGGGTGTCCGTGCTGCCGGCCACCGTCAGGGTGCGGTAGCCGGCGGGCAGGGCGGCCGTCCTGGTGAGCTTGACGGCGTGTCCGCCGTGCACGACGTTGGGGACGCTCAGGGTGTCCCCGGCCCGGATCACCCGGCTGGTCCGCACGAGCCCGTTCGGCCCGTCGGTGGTGATCTCGGCGTGCCAGGTCCCGGCGCCGAGGAAGGACGTCGGGTAGGCGATGGCGCCGGCGCCGCCGCCGGTTATCGCGCCGACGAACCAGCGGTCGCCGCTCCGCCGCGCGATCACCGAGCCGCCGACCGGATCACCCTGGACGAACCTGGTCTCGTCCCACACGGTCGGCAACTGCCGCATCCAGCGCTGCGCCTCGGGCCGGGCCCGGTAGTCGGAGATCGTGCTGCCGGGCAGCATCAGGGCGCTCTCGTAGAGGACGCCGAGGGCGAGTTCGGCCGCGTCGCTGTCCGGGTTCTCCCGCTGGAAGCTCATCGGCGAGGAGTCCGTGGCACCCAGCGCGCCGCGGGTGAACGGTATCGCCGTGACGTTTCCGAGGGGGCGGCCGGTGCTGTACTCCTCGCCCCGGACGGCCTCCGAGGTCAGCACGTGCGGCCAGGTGCGGCCCACGCCGACCGGGAGCCGGGAGCCGTGCAGGTCGACCATCAGCTTGTGGTCGGCGGCGTCGGCGAGCGCCTCGTCGTACCACCGCTGGCGCTCCTGGGCCTCGGAGCCCATGAAGTCCATCTTCACGCCGACGACGCCCCACTGGTTGAGTCTGGTGAACTCGGCGGCACGCTTCGCCGGGGTGTCGAGGTCCTTCCAGTTGTACCAGAGCATGACCCGCACGCCCCGGGCCTGCGCGTAGGAGACCAGGTCGGGCATCCAGGTGACGCCCTTCCAGCCGTCGTCGACCAGCAGGTACGGCCAGCCCTGCGAGGAGGCGTAGTCGGCCCAGGACTTCAGCTTGCCGAGGTCCGCCTGGGCGGGCTCGAATCCGTCGAACCAGGGCCAGGCCGCGATCCCGGGCTTGATCCAGGAGGTGTCGGCGACCTTGGACGCCGGTGCGATGTCGTCCTCCAGGGTCGACTCCACGACGGTCGCCGCGGTGCCGAGCGTTGCCACTCGCCAGGGCGTGGTGAACGCGGCGGTCCGTACGACCTGCGCGTCCGCGAGTTTCACGGTGAAGCGGCCGCTGCCCGCGGTGTGGGTGAAGCGCCCGCCGGAGTATCCGCCGTCGACGCCGGACTCCGAGAGCAGGACGCGGGCACCGTTGGGCAGTTGACCGTACAGGCTCATGTCGTACTCGCCGCCGGCCACCGTGGCCACCGCGGACGTGCTGTGGTTCTCCTCGTGGGCGTCGTTGAACGCTGCGCGGGTCAGCTGGGCGTCGGTCGGGAGCTCGAAGGAGGTGGTCTCCCGCAAGACGGTCGCCGCGCCCGGGAGTTCGTAGCGAAGCGCCACGCCGTCCGCCGAGGTGCGCACGTGCACGGTGAGGCGTTCGCTGCCCTTGGCGAGGACCAGCCGGGTCTCGGTCGCGGTGCGGGTGCGGGTCCGGGAGTTCCCGCTGACGGTCGTGTAGGTCTCCGCGAGGGTCCGGTCGGTCCGGCCGACGAAGGTCAGGCCGGTGCTGAAGTCGGCGGTGGTGGTGACGAGTCCGATCGGTGCGGGGCGCAGGACCTGGCGGCAGTTCCAGTCGGCTCCGAGGGTGGGCGTGCCGCTCGCGTCCAGGGCGACGGTGGCGCGCACGCCGTCGCAGCCGCCGGTGGTGGCGCCGGGCTGGACGGAGGTCCAGCTGCCGGGGGTCGCGGCGGAGGCCGGGGCCGCGGTGGTGGTGACGAGGCCGGCGGTGAGGGCCAGCAGGGCGGCCGCGACGACGAGTTCGCGTCGGGCGGTGGTGTGGTTCATCAGGTGCCTTCCTGGGTGGACCGAGGGCGACCACGGCGAGGCCCGGGGGGACGGGCGGGGTGGGGGGCGTGGTCGGCCGCGGCGGCGTGCGCCGGCAGGTGCGCGGGCGCGCGGGGGGCACGGCGTGTCCGCTGTGCCCCGGTTCTTGGACATGACGGTGCATCGGAGATGCGCCCCGGCGCTGATCGGGATGTCGTTCCGGCACAGCGGTGTTGGTGGGGGCGGGTTCACGGTCGGCCACGATCGGGTTGCGACACTGTCGACCTGTGCACTGTTGACCTGTGCGTGAATCGTGCGTAGTCCGGCCGGGTCGGTCGGAACAGGTGTCGGGCTGCCTGGTCGGCCGGGTCTCGGGCCGCTCAGGCTGTTCGGTGATCCCGACGGGGCGGGTGGTGGGTCAGGGCGCCACCCGGGCTTCCCCTGCCGGGGCTGTGGCCCGGTCGCCGCCCTCCGGTCGGCGGAGGTGCGTCCGGGGCCGGTTCTCGCCGGTGGTGACGTGGATCCGGGCGACGGTCATGTCGGTCAGTGACAACGGCGGACTCCTCGGGCGACGGCCGGGCGGCACACGGCGGAGCATGCCCTGGAGGGCTGTGCGGGTGGAACCAGCCTAATGGACATCCCATCAATTGAGTCCTTCCCGGCGGAACTTGTTCTTTCCGGCGGACGGCTTTGCTGCGGTGAACTGCATGTCTACCGTTCTTCCCGACGGAAGGCCGGACGGCCGGGCGCAAGTGCTCGACAGTACATCCCATGTCTCGGTGGACGGTACGCGCCGATCGACAGCATCCGGCATGCACCCGTGACGCCTGGAACGCCCCCCGGTCGAGAACCGCGGCAACCACAACAGCCGGGCCCCCACGAGGACCCCGCCACCACCCCGCCCCGGCAGCCGCCCCACCCCACACCGAACGGAACAGCCATGACCACCGCCCACCCGCCCACCCACCCGCCGCCGGAGGACCGGCTCGCCGCCGGCACCGGCGGCAACGCCGGCCCGTACGACTACTGCACCGGCGACCCGGTCAACTGCACCGACCTCGACGGCAACTGGGGCATGCCCAAGTGGCTCAGGAAGACGGTCGAGGTCGTCGCCGAGGTCGCGTACATCCCCGGTCCCATCGGCGCCACCGCAGCCACCGGGGTCAGGCGGGGAGGTCGAGGGTGGCGACGGCTCCGCCATCTGGGGCGTTCGCGAAGGTCAGACGGGCGTTGAGGACTGCGGCCTGGCCGGTGGCGATGGTGAGGCCGAGGCCGTGGCCGTGGCCGCGTTCCGCGGCCCCGGTGCGGAAGCGCTGCGGCCCATCGGCGAGGAGGGTGTCCGGGAAACCGGGTCCGTGGTCGCGCACGGTGATCCGGCTGCCGGCGACGATGACCTCGACGGGGGCGGCGCCGTGCCGATGGGCGTTGGCGACAAGGTTGGTGATGATCCGCTCCACGCGGCGCGGGTCGGTGCGGACGGTGGCGGGTGTCGTCAGCCGGAGCCGGACGGCGCCGTCGCCCTTCCTGCTCACCTCGTCGATGAGGTCTCCCAGAGGTACCTCGTCGAGGCGGGCGCTCTCCGCACCGGCGTCGAGACGGGAGACCTCCAACAGGTCCTCCACCAGGCCGCGCAGGGCGCGGACCTGGGTACGCACCAGGTCAGTGGCCTCATCGTCCTCGGGCAGCAAGCCGGCGGCGGTGACCAGGCCCATCAGCGGGGTGCGAAGTTCGTGCGCGACGTCGGCAGTGAAGCGCTTCTCCGCGGCGAGCCGCCCTTGCAGCGTCGCGGCCATCTCGTCCACGGCAGTGGACATCTCGGTGATCTCGTCGCGGGCGCGGCCCCGGGGGCCGATGCGGGCGTCGAGATCGCCGTCCGCGATCCGGCGGGCGGTCCGGGAGGTGTGGCGCAGGCGCCGGTTCATCCGCTCCGCCGCCAGCGCGGTGACGGGTACGACGACGGCGAGGGCCGCGAGGGCGGCCTTGACGATGCTGCGGTCCAGCAGTTGGAGGCTGCGCACGGTGGCGCTCAAGTCGGTACGGACGGTGAGCACCTGGTCGTCGCCGACCGGGACGGCCGCCCACATCCAGTACCAGTTCGGTGCTTTGACGTCGTACCACAGCGCGTACTCACCGGGGACCGGCGAGTCCTGGACCGCCTGGGCCAGCGGCCCGGGCAGGCTGTCCCTGGGCTGGAGGGAGGCGTAGTCGGGGCGGCGGCCGGTACGGGAGAACTCCTGCTCCGCGGAGCCCAGCCGGGCGATCGCAAGGTCGCGCCCCATCCGGTCGCCCCGCTCCGCGGTCGCTCGGTGGACGAGCACGCCGATCACCACGGCGATCGCACCGCAGGCGAGCGCGACCAGGGCGGTGATCTTCCAGCGGAGGGAGCGCGGGTCCAGCAGGCGCGGGCCGACGCCTCGTGCGGTCATCGCGTCAGCTCCGCACGAGCTTGTAGCCGAAGCCCCGGACGGTTTCGATGCGCTCGGCGCCGATCTTCTTCCGCAGCCGCACCACGCACAGGTCGACGACCCGGGTGTCGCCCTCCCAGCCGTAGTCCCACACCTCCCGCAGCAGGCGGCGGCGGTCCAGGACCGTGCCGGGGTTCTCCGCGAAGACCAGCAGCAGGCGGAGCTCGGTGGGAGTGAGGGGGACGGCCCGGCCGTCCACACACACGTCCAGGCCGCGGAGGTCGATGGTGAGGGCACCGAAGGTGAGCAGGTCCGGCACGTGCCCGGCGGGGGAGCGCGGGGGCGGGCTGTGCGGCTCGCCCGGCGCGGGCTGCTCCTCCCGTGGGGGCTGCGCGGCGGCTCGGTCGTGGAAGGTGGCGCGGCGCAGCAGGGAGCGGATGCGGGCTACGAGCACGGGGATGTCGACGGGCTTGACGACGTAGTCGTCGGCGCCGGCCTCCAGGCCGGCCACGACGTCGAGGGCGTCGCCGCGGGCGGACATCATCAGGATGGGGGTGAGGGTCTGCTCACGGACGCGTCGGCACAGGCTGATGCCGTCGAGGCCGGGCAGCATCACGTCCAAGATCAGGACGTCGTGCTCGCCGGCCCGGACGGCGTCCAGGCCGTCGAGCCCGTCGCCGGTGACGTCGACCTGGTACCCGTAGCGTTCCAGGGCCATTTGGACCGAGCGGCGGATGATCGCGTCGTCCTCGACGAGCAGCACGTTGACCGCGTGGGGTACTCGGGTGGCGGACAAGAGCTCTCCGATGTCGTCGCCTGGGGGTGGGGTGCCCATTCCAACACGTCGGGGACCGTTCGCGGCCGCCGGGGCAGTGGTGCGCGGGTCGCTGCCCCGGCGGGTGCGGGCGGGCGGAAGCGGTCACAGCTGCAGGGACGCCGCGACCGGGAGGTGGTCGCTGCCGGTGTCGGGCAGAGTCCACGCGGACCGCGCGGTGATGCCCTTCACCAGGATCTGGTCGATGCGCACCACCGGGAACTGTGCGGGCCAGGTGAAGCCGAAACCGTCCCCGGCCTCCTGCTGGGCCGAGCGCAGCTGCCCGGTGAGCGCGCGCAGCGCGGAGTCGCCGAAGGAGCCGTTGAAGTCGCCCAGGACGACGACCCTCGCGAGCGGCTCGCTCCGGACGGCCGCAGCGAGCTTGGCGGCCGCGTCGTTGCGGCCGGCGGTGGTGAATCCCGCGTCCAAGCGCACCCGGACCGAGGCGAGATGGGCCGTGTAGAGGGCGACGGGGCCCTTGGGCGTTTGGACGGTCGCGCGCAGGGCCCGGGTCCACGGCATGATCTCCACCGGCTCCACGCCCTGCAGCGGGTACTTGCTCCACAGCCCGATGCCCCCGCGCACCTGGGAGTAGGGGTAGGCGGTGGCCAGCTCGCGCCGGTATGCCTCCTGCGCGCGGCTCGCCAGTTCCTCCACCGCCACGACGTCGGCTCCCGAACCGGCCAGGGCACGCGCCGTCCGGGCGGGGTCGGGATTGTCCTCGTTGACGTTGTGGCTGACGATCGTGAAGTCCCCGCCGCCCGTGCGCTTGTCGAGAAGAGCCGGTGCGAACAGGACGCTCCAGACGAGGGCGGGCAGCAGCGTGGCCACCGCGGCCGGGGCGGAGCGTCGCAGTGCCGCCAGGAGGAGCAGCACCATGATGCCCAGGCCCGACCAGGGCAGCACGGTCTGCCAGAGGCTGGCGAGGTTGACCGGGCCGTTCGGCAGCCAGGGGTTCAGCCCCGTCAGGGCGGCGAGCACAGCGGCGGCCCCCGCGATCAGCCGCCCGCGCCGCCGCACGGCCCGACGGGTTGGACGGCGAGGAAGACGGCTGCGAACCGTCCGGCGGCGCGGCCCGTCGCCGTCGCCCGACCCGTGGGCCGGGACCGTGACAACCGTTGCCGGAGGCGTCGTCGCCGGAACCGTGCCGGTGCGGGTGCTCACGCCCACTCCCGCTGGCCGCCGTCGAGCGTCGGCAGGACGCCGGGCAGTTTCCGCCGCAGGGCGTCCACGAGCCGGCCACTGTTCTCCAGAGCCGCCCGCATGCCGTCCGCGGGAGCGGCGCCGGCCCGCTGGCCGAGCACCACACCGTAGACGAGCCGGCGCCCCGAGCCGCTCTCGGCGTCGGCGACCTCCAGCGCCCACATCAGGTTCCCGCCCGCCGAGGTGGTCGAACCGGTCTTCAGACCCACCACCCCGGGCAGGTCGAGCAGCCGATTGGTGTTGTGCAGCGGCTCGGCCCGGCCCGGCAGCGAGGTGTTGCGCAGGGCCACCGTGGCCCGCAGCGCCGGCTCCTTCATCGCCTCACGGGCCAGTTTCAGCTGGTCGGCGGCGGTGGACACGGTCGTGGCCTCCAGGCCGCTGGCCCCGGTGTAGGTGGTGCCCGTCATCCCCAGCCGGGCGGCCTCCGCGTTCATCCGGGACACGAACGCCTCCTCACTGCCCGCGTCCCACCGGGCCAGCAGCCGCGCCACGTTGTTGGCGGAGGGCAGCAGCATCACCTCCAGCAGTTTGCGCTGGGTCAGGCGCTGCCCAGCAGTGACGGGAGCGGTCGACTCGTCCGCCGAACCCGCCTCGGCGGCGGCCTGCGCGTCGACCGTGATCGTCGGCCCGTCCTCGCCGTCCTTGAGCGGATGGTCCCGGAGAACGACGTACGCCGTCATCACCTTGGTCACGCTCGCTATCGGCACCGGCTGCTGCCCCCCTCTGACGCCGAGTACGCCGACCTTCGCCGCCGCGACGGCCGACTGCCCCTCCTGCGGCCACGGGAGGCCGAGAGCGGCGATTGCGTCCGACACTGGTAGCACCAGCGCCCGGCCCGCCCGGCTGTCGTTGACCTGTCCGGCACCGCCGCCCTCCCGAGGGACCAGCGTGCCACCCCCGGCGCCGACACCGACGAGTATGACGACGGCCAAGGCCCACATCGCCCCACGGCGCCTCAGAGGGAGCCGACCGGCGGTGGTGTGCGGGTCTCGGACTTCAGGTTGCGTGGGCACAGACACGACAGCGGCCTCCCGGAGCCAAAGGGACGAAGAACCCCGGTGGCAGTGGCCACCAGGTGTGCCTACAGACTCCGCGACCGGCACTTCAGCCTGCGCGTAGCGGGGCTTCCGTTGACGCGCGGGTGTGTATCAGCCGTGTACTGAATGACTGCCGTGGTCCCGACGGTGGGGGGACCACCGGGCCAGCCGGTGTCCTCACTCCGCTGCTGAACTTGAAAGCGTGGTGTCGGGCCTGGTCGCCGTCAGCCGTCCATGATCAGCCCGGCCTCGCGGAGGCAGCCGTCGATCGGGTGAGGGCGGTACTGGATCTTCCTGAGGCGTCGTTCGACTGTCTTGGCCAGGTGGTCGACGTTGATGAAGGCGAAGGTGCCGACTCCGCGCTTCATCAGCGCCCAGATGCCCTCCTGCGGGTTGAGGTCCGGTGCGTACGACGAAAGTTGGAAGACGGTGAGCCAGTCGCTGTTCGGAGCGATGAACTCCTTCATCTGCGGCAGCAGATGGACTGACAAGCTGTCCCGGACCAGCACGATCGGGCCGCCGAGCCGGATTCGAGCTCGCACGATCAGGTCCTGGTAGTCCAGGCAGGTAGAGGCCTTCGGCTCACCCTTGCGGCCCCGGTGGACACGGAAGCCGTAGATCAGTCGGGACCGCTCGCCCTGCTTGTAGCAGGCCATCCCTGCTATCGACACTCGTCCAGCTCAGTGACGACGGCAACAAGGTCGTCTACCTCTCGGGCCCCGACACGTACGTCCACGACGTCGCGTCCGGCACCGCCCTGGTGGTACCCGGCGTGAAGGGCGTCGCCGTCGACCCCACCGGCCGCTACCTCCTGCACACCCCGTCGGGTACGGTCGGGCCGGCGCCGCTCACGCTGCGCGACCTGGAGACGGGCACCGACGAGACCGTGACCGACCGCCCCACCACGGCCGGGATCGACACGGTCAGCGCCGGCGGGCGCCACGTGGTCTTCCAGTCCGCGGCCGAGGACCTCGTCCCCGGCGACACCAACGGCAAGGCGGACATCTTCCTGCGCACCCTGCGCTGACCCGTTCACAGGCCGATGCCGGCCCGGGATTCGCGTCGAAGGTGATCCCCGGCGCCGGGACGACCGCCGCGTTCCGCTCCGAAGCCCTCCGCCATGATCACTGCCCATGGCGGAGGGCTTCGGAACGCAACGGCAGGACGCCGCCGTACCGAGGAACCCGCCCGAGTCCGCGCGGCACCACCTGCGTCGGCGGCCGAACGCCTCGGGTACGGGCGGTTTTCGGGTCCCGGTTGTGCCGGTGGACGCAGGGCACTGGACACCGATGTCGATGCCTGGCGCGCCGTCGTCCACCTACCACAGGCCGCAGGCGAACTACTTCCCTGGCTGCCCCGGCTCCTGGCCGACGCGGACCTCTCCCAGGGCTGGTCCTGGTCGGAAGCCTGCGCGCTGGTTGCCGTCCTTCGCCAGCTCGGCGACCCGGCGGCCGTGCCCGCACTCGCGGAGGCCCTCACCACCTGCGTGCGCCAGGACCAGCAACGCGGCGCAACCGCGGCCCTCCACGCGTAGGCCGGTTTCTGAACCGATGCCGCCTGAGTCCTGGAGAGCGTCCGTCCGCTCGCCGACGCCCCCGCCCTGCCCCAGATCCACGCGGAACTCGCCCGGGCCCCGCCGCAGCGGCGGCATCTTCACCGGCATCTACGAGGACGAGGCACGGCAGGACACTGCTCGGACCCTCACCGACCGGCCGGCCTGAGCCGGGATCGGAGGTACGCCGGCCTGCGGCGCGCGCGGGAGTACGGGCCGGCCACTGTCGGGAGTGCCGCCTGTCCTGGTGACCGCTCCCCGGACACGGCGTCGATCGTCTTCCTCGCGCCGGACCCCGGCGGGCTCTCATCCCCGGGAGGGCAGGCCGGTGCCGTTGCGGTGTCGGCCCCGCGGAGTGGACGCCCCGGTCGGGACAGCGGTCACCCGGCCGGTGGCAGCAGTGACACGCGCGGTCCGGCGCCGTCGTTCGGTCGGCTCGGGGACAGTGGTGAAGCGGACCCCATGCCGAGGTATCAGTCGCCGATTCCCGTTTGCGCCCGCGCTGGTGTCGACCGTGGGGCATCCGGCGAGGCTGTCGAAATTACGTTCGGGAATGTCGGTGGTTCGTGAGAATCTTTCCCCTGTTCACCTCACCTGATGGAGAAATTGTGACGAGCCGTCGTTCCGCCCTGATCACCGCTGCCACGGTGCTCGCCCTGTCCGCCGTGGCCGCCTGCAACGACGGCGACGCGCAGTCCGCCCCAACGGCTGCCGGAGCCCCGGCCACGCCGAGCGGGACCACCAGCAGCGCTCCGACCGGGACAGCGAGCAGTGCTGCGACCGCGGACACGCCCACCGTCGCACCGACTCCGGCAGCGACCGCGATGCCGAGCCCCGCCGGTGCGCCGGTCGACGCCGCCGGCGCGTTCGACCCAGCGGTGGCCCTGGCGAATGCCGACCGGGCGCCCTACGCCGCCACCGAGACCATGAAGACCACCGCGACGGCGGGCGGCCAGGTGGGGTCCGTTCTCACTGGGACCGGTCGGGTCAACTACAACACGCCGACCCGTGAGGGCCGGACCGAGTCGAAGATGACGCTCGGGGGCGACGACGAGCCGATGCTGTGGATGGACACGGTCAGCACCGGCACGATGATCTTCACGCGTGACAGGACCAAGCCGGGAAGCACGTGGAGCGCCGAGGACGTCGTCAACGAGGCCCGGGGCGACGACTTCAACGCCTACGTCAAGGCGCTCGTCGATGCCGGCCCCGCCGCCGGCAAGGGCATGGAACAGAAGAACGGGGTCCCCGCCTACCATCTCGGTGCTGCTCTGACGGCCGCCCAGATCAAGGCCATCGACCCCAAGGAGTACCAGAAGATGCTCGACAAGGGCGTCGACGGCAAGCAGTTCGACGTCTGGATCGACCGGGCCGGCCGCGTCCTGGCCCAGACGCAGTCCATGAAGGTGACTACCGGTGGTAAGGCCGTCACCAGCACCATCACCTTGACCTACACCGACTTCGGGCCGCGTGAGACCTTCACCGCGCCGACCACCACCGCCAGCTGACCCGCCACTGTCGTCGACTCCTCGCACGGAGCCAAGAGCACCCGGCGAATACCGTGGCGTGGACCTGCGCGGGGAAGGGTGCAGCGGTTCCTGGTGGCGCCCGTTCTGTCCCGGCCCCCCTCTCCGGTGCAGGCCGCTGACCTGCACCGGAGAGTTTCGCCGCTGGGGGCGGTGAGTTTCCCCTCGGACCCGGTGAGCTTCGGGCGTCGTCGCAGGTCAGCGGCCGGTTGGAACGGACTGTGGTTCGCCGTTCGGGTGGTGGCGGGGCTCGGCGGGATGGCGGGGTGGGCAGAGCCTGCACATGACGACACCCATGACCGGGCGCCGCCGTCCGGCCGCGCCCATCGCGCCCGCCTTTCCGGTCTGCGCCGGATGGCGCCGGCCCTGGCCCGGCCGGGCCAGGGCCGCGTGCTGCCGGGCCTGGTCGAGCGAGCACCTGACTCCGGGCGGAGTAGTCGTCCGCACCACCTGGCACGAGCCCGCCTGCCCGGTGACCATCGGCACGGGTGGCCGGTCCGGGCCGGGTGCGGGTGTGTGCGGTGCTGGTCCGTGACGGCCGGGTGTGTCTGATCCGCCGCCAGCGCCCGGCCGGAGACCAGTTCTCCTTCCCCGGCGGCGTGGCCGAGGACGGCGAGGATTTCACCGAGGCGCTGCGACGGGAGCTGCTTGAGGAACTCGGCCTCGATCTGGCGGTGCTGCCCAACCCGCCGGTGCTGTGCTTCGTCCAGGACCATGAGACCGAGCGTCCGGGGGAGAGTGCGCCGTTCCGGTGTCGGCACCTGGTTTCACCGCCCACCTGCCCCACGAGGACCGGGTCGAGAAGCTCGTCGAGGAGGAGATCGAGAAGGCGTACTTCGCCGACCTGCAGAACCGGTTGTCCGGGATCCAGCAGGTCGCTTCCCTCTACGTCGACCTCGCGAAGGAGGGCGCCGACCTCGGACACATCAGGACGAACTGGACCGTCGCCCACGACGACATCCTCGCCGCCGACCCCTCCTTCCGCGACAGCCGGTACTCGGTCGCGTTGATCCCCGTGTCCGCGCAGCTGACGAACATGCGGATGCTCCTGCTCGCCGACGTGGTCAAGCACGGCGAGAAGTGGGGCTTCGCGAGCTCGACCGTGCAGAGGTACAAGGACGAGCTGCTCAAGGAGATCGACCCCGACTCCAAGGACTCCTGCGCCTGGTGGATCCTGGACAGGTAGGAGGCGGGCCAGGACCAGGTCATCAAGGAGTACGGCCGGGTGATGCGCGAGCGCCTGGAATACCAGCGGGAGATGACGGTCTCCGCCGTCGAGTACGTCAAGGAGATCTGGCCCTACCTCGACCCCGACAAGTACTCCCAGGGGCACAAGGTCTACCGCTCCATCCACGTCTACTGGGGTCGGTGGGGAAGCGTCCTGGACGGCGATGACTGGAATTTCCTGCAGAAGTACGTCGCCTTCCCGAAGTCCCTCCCGCCCGAGCACATGGACCGGATCCCGGTCTGGTGCCACGACAAGTTCGACGCCTTCCAGTGCACCTTCGACGGCGTCGTAGCCGAGAAGCGCGGAGGATCGAGCGGGTCTGGGTCAGGGACGACGAATACCCGGTGCGCCCGCGCCGCTCGTGTGCACCGTGCAGCGCGACCTGATCGGTGCGAGCCGCCCGCGCGCCGCGGGTGTCCCTTCCGCCCGTGCGGAAGGGACACCCGCGGCGCAGTGCGCCGAGGCATGTCCCCCTCCGGGGCCGATTTGCCAAGGCCGGGAGTGCCGAGACCACGCCCGCCGGTCGTCGAACCCGACCGGGCCCGGCCGTCGACCTCCTTGCGGTCGACCGCGTGGACGCTGAGCGATGCCTCGACGAAGATGCCGCCGAGGGCCGGGACAGTGCGGAGCGGCTGGAGGGCTGGAGGCGCGCGTCTGCCCGCCGCCCGCCCGCCCAGACCGGCCCCGGCCACCGCCGGGGCCGGTGGCGTTCAGGGTGTCGGGTTCTGATCCTCCGGGCCGGGCGCGGCGGCCTGGCGGGCCTCGACGGCGGCGTCCGTGGTCTTGGCCAGCACGGTCAGCTCGCGCTCCGGATCGCCGAACACCGTGCGGGGCACTGCCGCGGCCGGCGCTCGGGCAGCCTGTCTGCGGGTCGGCTGCCGGTGACGACCCCGGCCGCCAGGTCGTACGTCGGCTCCTCGGCTCCTCGGCTCCTCGGTTTTCCGGTCTGACAGCCTGTTGGCACTGGTCGGCCGGTGACGGGGTGGGGTAATCCCTACTCGCGGTTCGGGGGAGAGCCCTTGATCGTTTGGGGGGTGTGCCTCGTGTCGGTGGGCGGGCGGAGTGCCTAGCGTGGTGGGTACGAGATCGAGGCCGCGCGCCGCACCCTCCGTACTTGGGCTGGGTGGCGTCGTCGGAGCGGAGCCGCAAGGGTGCTCCGCGCCGGGTGCCTCGGCATCAGGGGTGGGAGACAACCATGCGTTCGTTCGTCAGGACTCCGCTGCGCTGCGCGGCGGTCGCGGCTGTGTCGATGGCTCTGCTGGCGCCGGTGGCGGCGCAGGCCGACGCCGCGCCGGCCGGGGCTGTGGACCGGATCGCGGGGGTGGATCTGGACCGGGTGACGATTGTGGATCTGCAGCAGGCGATGGAACGCCACCGGCTGACCTCCGAGCAGTTGACCGGGCTCTACCTCGACCGGATCCGTCGGCTGAACCCGCGTCTGGGGGCGGTGGTGGCCGTCAACCCCGACGCGGCGGCCATCGCGCGTGCGAGCGACCGCGCGCGGCGCGTCCACGGTGCGCGCGGACCGCTGGAGGGCATCCCGGTCCTGCTCAAGGAGAACATGGACACCGCCGACCGGCAGCCGACCACGGCCGGTTCGACGGCGCTGTCGGGGGCGAAGCCCGCCAAGGACGCGGAACTGGTCCGGCGGCTGCGCGAGGCCGGGGCCGTCGTCCTGGGTAAGGCGAACATGACGGAGTGGGCCAACTTCCGCTCCCCGATGGCCGTCGCGGGCTGGAGCGCGGTCGGCGGGCAGACCCACAACCCGTACGTGCTCGACCGCAGTGCGAGCGGTTCGTCCAGCGGGTCGGCGGCGGCCGCGGCGGCGAGTCTGGCGGCGGTGACGATCGGCACCGACACGGGCGGCTCGATCGTGGACCCGGCGGCCACCACGTCGACGGTGGGCGTGCGCCCCACGCTGGGGCTGGTGAGCCGCAGCGGCATTGTGCCGATCACCAGCCGCCAGGACACCGCCGGCCCCATCGCCCGCAACGTCACCGACGCCGCGCTGACCCTGTGGGCGATTCAGGGGCCGGATCCCGCGGACCCGGACACCGCACCCGCCGCGGGCACGCTCCCGGCCGACTACCGCGCGGTGTTGGACCGGGGGGCGCTGCGCGGCAAGCGGATCGGAGTCTGGCGCGAGGGGCACACGGGCATCAGCCCCGACGCGGACCGGGTCTTCGACGCCACCGTCCGGCGGCTGAAGCAGCTGGGCGCCACCGTGGTCGAGGGCGCGGACGTGCCGCAGCCCGAGAAGCTCCACGAGCACCTGCTCCCGGCCCTGATGACCGAGTTCAAGCACGACGTCAACGCCTACCTCGCGGCCACGCCGGGCTCCCACCCGGCCGACCTGGCGGGCCTCATCGCGTACAACGAGGAGCACGCCGACATCGAGGACATGGCGAGGTTCGGACAGGAGTACTTCGAACTGGCGCAGCGGACCGACGGGAACGTGGACGATCCGCAGTACCGGGCCCACCGCGCCGCCGCGGTCGACCTGGCCCGGCGCGCCATCGACGACACCCTCGCAGTCCACAAGCTCGACGCGATCGTCACCCCCACCACGCTCCCCGCCACGCCGGTGGACTTCCAGCCCGACGCACCCAGCCCGTTCGCCAGCACGACCGACAACTCGGTGGTGGCCGGCTACCCCCAGATCACCGTGCCGGCCGGCTACACCGACCAGGGGCTGCCGCTCGGGGTCTCCTTCCTCGGGACGCGCTTCAGCGACGCCCGTCTGCTCGGCTACGCCTACGCCTTCGAGCAGGCCACCCACGCCCGCCACGCCCCGAACTACCTCCCCACCCTGCCCTGACCGGCCCGCGGGTGGGACCCGCGCGGGCCGTCGGCCTCGGCGGCCACCGTGCCGGACGCGGACAGTGTCCGGCCCCGGTGGCCGCCGAGGCCGACGGCTTTTCGGGGTGCCGGGCGCCCGGACGGCCGGGCGGGTGGGGCGGCCTCCCCTGGAGCTCCGGCATCGTGGAGGGCAACGTCGACAGGGTCAGAACGATCAAGAGGCAAATGTACGGCCGGGCCTCCTTCCGCCTCCTGCGGATCCGTATCCTCACCAAGAACTACTGAACGGCCACGGCAGCTCTGGGGGAACAGTGAACTGGTCGATGGGGCCACGGCTGCGATCGTGGCGTGCGCGAAGGCAGGGCTGGGATCCCGATATCGTCAGGGCCTTGCGGCTGCCGGTGCCGCGCTCGGCACAGGAGCGCGCCGGCGAGCTCATCCAACACGGGAAAGTGGCAGCGGCGATCAGCGAAATCCGCTCGGCAACGGGCTACGACCGTCGGGACGCAAGACGCGTCGTACTTGCCCTGATGCACGCCTGGAAGGTACCGGCCCGCCCCGCCCCACAACATGACCTGCCGTCAGCTCTCGCCTTGATCATTCACGCAGATCCGGTCAGAGCCAAATTCAACGATCCCCATCACCCACACCTGCCGGTGAGTTCTCCGCCGCCCTGGTGGGTTCCGCCCCCGGGCGGCCGGTGGGTTCCGCCCAACCGGCCTCACCGGTGCAGGTCACAGCCGTGCACGCGGCGACGAGTCGCAGGGCGGCTTGCACGCGCAGACACACATAGCGGTGATCTCCGCGGACACCTCGACCGCGAGGACCACCGCCGGCACACCACCTCACGCAGTTGATCGACTGCCCGACACCTTCTCAGCGGCAGAGCGCCTCGTCGACGGCGTCGGCCACCCGCTGCTTCGCCCCCGGCGACGGGGGCACCGCGGTCACGGCGACGTTCACGGCCCGGCCGTCCTCCGTCACACCGCCCCGGGTGACGTACCCGGGAAGGGTGCCGCCGTGGCCCCAGGACAGGCCCCCGCAGGGCAGCGGGCGGCTGGCGAGACCCAGCCCGTAGCGGGCGCCGGGGCCCACGTACTCCGCCGGTACGGTCGTGCGCATCTGGGCCAGCTGCGCCGCGGGCATCAGCTCACCGCCGATCACTGCGGAGAAGAACCGGTTCAGATCGGTGGGGGTCGACACCAGGGCCCCCGCGCCCCACGCCCAGGAGGGATCCATCTCGGTGATGTCCAGCGGTGGGGCGCCGTCCTCCTTGACGTACCCGTGGGGGTGGCGTTCGCGGATGGTCATGTCCCCCTGCGCGGGGAAGTAGGTGTGCTTCAGGCCGACCTTGTCGATCACCCGCCTGGTGATCTCCTCCCCCAGGGGCCGCCCGGTGACCTGCTGGACGATCAGCCCGGCCACCACGTAGCCCGTGTTGTTGTACTTCCACCCTTCCCCCGGGGCGAAGTCGGCCTTGTGCACCAGCGCCGCGTCCAGCAGCTCGCGCGGCTCGTGGTAGCGGTACGGGTCGGAGAGCTCCATGACCTCCGTGTAGTTCGGCAGCCCGCTGGTGTGCTGGAGCACCTGACGGACGGTGATCCTGCGGCCGTCGCCGCCCTCGCCCCGGACGATGCCGGGCAGGTAGGTGTCGAGCGGGGCGTCCAGCTCCACCTTGCCCTCCGCCACCAGCTGGAGGACCACTACCGCGACGAAGCTCTTGGTGTTGCTGCCGGCTCGGACCTGCCCGTCCGCCGGCACCTTCGCACCCGTCGCCAGGTCGCCCACACCCGCCGTGTAGGTCCGCGTACGGCCGCTGCGGTCGCGCACCGCCGCCAGCGCGCCGGGCGCACCGTCGTCGGCCACCAGGGCGCTCAGCCGCAGTTGGACGGCGTCCTTCTTCGCCGGGGCCGCGGCGGGACCGTCTCCCGGCACCGCGACGGCGGACGGGGCCAGGGAGCCGAGGGCGAGGGCTCCGGCCGCGACGGCGGCGGCCACCGCCCCCCGGCGCAGGGAGCGGGACCGGTACGGGGAAGGAGAGTTCACGAGAGGCCTCCTCGGGCAGGAACGTGTACGAAGGTGCCGGTGTTCCGGGCGGGATCAGGACATCACGCGGCCCTGTCGGCCGCCGTCGCCACCGAGGATGACCACGCACCCTCGCCGTCGTCCTGACGGCGCATCGGGAACCCTGAGCGAACCCCGGGAACACCCCGAGGGGTGCCGTGCGGGGCGGGGCCACGGCGGGCACGGCCCCGCCTGCCCGACCTGGTACCGACGATGACCGCCAACGCGGGCACCGGCCAGGTCCGGGCGCGGGTGTGCGTGCACGACGGCCGTGTGTGCATCCGGCGCGAGCGGCCGGGCGGGATGCAGCACTCCCTGCCCGGCGGCCTGGTCTTCGGCTGCCTCTTCGACCTCACCGGCCGCTTCGTCACCCTGCCCGTCTGGGCCGGGGTCCTCGACCGGCGCTTCCCCCCGCAGGACCGCCTGCGGACGGGGAACGGGAGGTCGGTCCGGCCGGGTGACGGCCTCCCCGCGCGGGTGGCACCGTCCGGGAGGTTCGCGCAGCCGGGGCCTTCTGCCGCGCCGGGGCGGCTTCCCTCCCGCCCCGGTGCGGTCGTCGGTGCCGGGGGTCCGGCGTGCATCGGCGCGCTGTCTGCGTCGCTGCGTCCTGGGCTTGGCCTGTATGCGCCGTCGGACCCCGTGTGGGAGCTGCCCGATCGCCATGTCCGAACCCGTGTCCGAGGACGCGGCCTCGCGGCGGGCTGACCCGTCGCATCGATTTCTAATGCTGTTTGTCAACCCGTTCCGGTCAGGTTCAGGGGGTCAGCTGGGCGACGGGGCGATGGTCACGGCGACGGATCGGTTGTGTAGACCCTGGGCTAGGTAGGCCACTTCAACGGATGTGCCGACCAGGCCGACTTCCTTAAAGTCGGTGGTCATCCGCCGCGCCTCGCCCGGCGACAGGTGCTGCATCTCGCGCAGCGCCCGCAGCACTGGAACGAGGCTCGCGTCTTGGTTCGCGAGGCGAAGCCGAGCGGCCCCGTGTTTAGTCAGCAGGGCCTGCCTGATCTCTTCGGGAGCCGAGCCTGTGTCCGTCTCGCACCATGCGTTCGGGCAGTCCTGGCACTGCCCTTCAGCGCCCCACCGCAACCGACCCTGTTCGATGAACTGACCGACGTCTCTGACCAGTTCGCCACCACAGCTGTCACACTGCGAGGTGAGCTTCACTCCCTGGGTGGCGGTGATCACTGGTCTCTCCCAACGGCATCGATCTGGATGATCCTGCCGCACGCAGCGGGATCTGGCGACCGGGTTGTGCGGAGGCAGGGATCGTCAGCAGGGGCGTCATGCCGTGGCTGACATCGGTGGTGCGGGCTGGTAGCACCGTTGGTCGCGTAGGAGGGCCCAGATGACGTTGACGCGGCGGCGGGCCAGGGCGAGGACGGCCTGGGTCTGGCGGGTTCGGCGAGAGGTCCGGGGAAACGGGCCGGGAGCAATCCCGGCACCGCGCCCCTGGCCTACTCGGCGACGAGGCAGGATTCGCGATGACGCCGCCGCGCGCCCGCACTTGGGGCCGGCGCGGGCACACGCTCGTGGTCCGGGTCCGGGGACGTTCCCGGACCCGGATCTCGGTGCCGCGCTGTGGTGCTACAAGCCCGGCGAGCAGAGCAGGGTGATCTACCGGCCCCGCTTCCACATGCCGCTCAAGGGAGCCCGCAAGAGCTTCGCCTGGACCGACTACCGCGATCTCGCCGTCCGAGCACATATTCAGCTCGGCGGCCCGATCGCCCGGTCTGGGACAATCTCAACACTCACCTGGCCGTCGGCACGAAGCAGTACGCGGCGAAGCACGACTGGCTCACCGTTGGCTCACCGTCTTCCAACTGCCCCCATATGCACCGGACCTCAATCCGGTCGAGGGCATCTGGTCACTCCTGCGTCGCGGCCCGACAGCGAATACCGCGTTCACCGATCCGGATCATCTCACCCGCACCCTCCGACGCGGACTACGGCACATCCAACGTCGACCCGCCCTTGTCGATGGATGCCTGGCCGGCACCGGCCTGCCACTCACCCCACCGACTCCACCCTGAACGCCTCAGGAGGAGGCCTTCCTCGGCCTGGGCCGGCTGGGTCGGGAAGGCCTTCGCCTCGTCGTAGTGCTCTCCGGCTTGAAGGCAGTGGAAGAGCATCCCCATGAAGCGGTTGAAGAGGTTTCGTTGAGCGGCAGAGTCGAGCTGAGGCCGTCAGTCCTTTCGCCAGTCCCGGTACTCGTGCGGGGGAAGGTTCCAGGAATCGTCGCTGAAGGGATTGGGCAGTGCCCCGTCCAGAGCACTGGCGAGAAACTCGCCGAAGCCCATCCCGTACCGGCGCCACGGGTCGGTTCCGTACGACACCTGGCGCCTGAAGACGACGACGTCCCAGCTCTCGGGATCGAGCGAGTCGCAGATCCAGAACGCCACGTCACCGTTGATGGTCGTCGCGAAGGGAAGAAGCCTGCCCTCCTCGGACAGCTCCATGGCGCCGGCTCCGCCGTCCGGCTGTGGTTCCTCCCGCGGATCGAACCCGAGTCCGTCCAGCAGCCGGCTCTCGGGGCGGCCTTCCGCCGGCGGGATGCGGACCGCGAGGTACTCGTTCAGCTCACCGTCGCCGAACACCGCGACGAAGTCCCGATAGTCCGCCGGAAGCCGCAGGCCCGTGCTCCGCGCAAGTTCCTCCCAGTCGACGACATCACCTTGAGCTTCCGAAATCCCGAGGATGCCGGACAAGCGACCGATCATCTGGTGCATGAATTCTCGTCTTTCCTCGTCACCCATCGCCGAACGACCCGGCGTCCTCGCCCGATCGACTGTCCATCGACAGGCCGAGATTCTTCCAGCCGCTTCCGGTCGTGCAGATCAGATTACGGTGTCCGAACTGGCGCCAACCAGAAACCCGTTCCGATCCCATGCCACATAGGTCGTCTCGACCTCATAGGGGGCGAGCCTCCCCCGGCATAGTGCGGGGTCACCTGATAGAGAACGACCCTCTTGTTGTCGATCTGCTCCTTCACCCCGGCCTGGTCAACCGACCGCGTGTTGCAAGGACCGCTGGAAACCGCCCCTTCTTCGGGCCCGGGGGCCGGGCCGTCGCCCCCTGTGGGCCCTGGCGACGGCGAGCAGCCCGTGTGACCGCCGGGTCCTGGTGCCGGGCGCCGGTGCGCGCCGGGATGCGGATCAGGCGATGCCCGGGCGCACGGCAGGGGCGGGTCAGTGGGCGGGCTTCGTGGTCCAGGCGCCGAACAGGATTTCGGCGTGGTCCGCGAGGAGGGCGGATGGCAGTGGGCTGCCGGTCTCCAGGATGACGGTGACGGCGGGCCCGGTGAGCTGGGCCGCGGCCAGCGGGGCGGGGGGCATGTGGGCAGCGTGCGGGCTGATGCGGGTGAGCACGGCCTGGGCTGCGGTGGAGAGGAGGTCGGCGGTGCGGACGAGGTCGCGTACGGCGCTGTCGTGCTGTGCTTCGCCCAGCAGGGCCCGGTAGGCGAGGCCTGCGGGTGAGGTGGTGAGGAAGGACGTCAGCGCTTCGAGGAATGCGGTGAGGTCGTCCGTGGGGCGGGCCCGGGGTTCCGTGGCCAGTTCGTGGGCGGCGTCGCAGGCGCTGGCTTCGAGCAGGATCTCGGCCTTGGTGGACCACCACCGGTAGACCGTCTGGCGTCCCACGCCGGCCCGCTCGGCGATTCCCTTCATGGTCATCGCCGCGTATCCCTGCTCGACGAGCAGGTCGTCGACGGCGTGGAGGACGGCGACCCGCGCCGCCTCGCTGCGGGGGCGCCCGGGTGAAGCGTGCTCCTGGGGGGTGCTCTGCATGGGATCAGCTTATCAAGACACAGTGTCTCGGAATGGTGCTAGCCTTTTTCGAGACAGCATGTCACGTAATTGGGTGGGCGGCTGCGCGATGCCCGACTGCCCTCGACGGCGGAAGAAGCTCTCATGCACACCACACAGCGCCGCACGAGGCCGCTGCAGGCCCTTCACCCGGCCGGACCCGCGAAGGCCCGCCCGACCTCCGACAGTCGGCCGGCCGCCGTTCAGAGGGACCTCACGTGAGCGCCACGGCGCCCAGGGTCGGCGGCGGACCGACTCCACGGCAGGTGACCTTCGCGTTTCGGGGACTTCTCACGGTACGGCTGCTCGGCGCGCTCGCCGACGGCATCATGCTGCCTTTCGTCGTCCTGTGGGCGCACCGTGTCGGCGGGCTCGGCGGAGCGGCGGCCGGGGCCCTCTTCCTCGTCCAGGCCGTCGGCGAGTTCACCGGCGGCCTGGCCGGGGGCGCCCTGGCCGACCGGATCGGGCACCGTCGCATGCTGCTTCTCTCCACGACGGGGATGGCTCTGGGCTACGGCAGTCTCTTCCTGGTCCACCACGCAGTGTTCGCCGTCCTGCTGTTCCTGGCGGCAGGGCTCTTCGAGTCGGCGTTCCACCCCACGATCGCGGCACTCATCGGCGACCTGCACGCGGAGGAGGACCTCCACCACGCCTACGGACAGACCCGCGTGGTCTCCAGCATCGGCGGCGTGATCGGCCCGATCCTGGGAGCGGTCGCCGTCACCTTCTCGCTGTCGAGCGTGTTCGCCGCAGCGGGCGTGCTGCTTGTCGGCGCCGCGGTCGCCGTGTTCGTGGCCGTCCCTGCGGATCGCGTCCTGGGCCCCGAGGCCCGAGCGGAGGGAATCGGGGGAGAGGCCAAGGAGGTGTACAGCTCGTTCACCCACATCCTGCGCGACCGCAGGCTGGCACTCCTGATAGTCGGCGGCAGCCTGCTGACCATCACCTTCACCTGGTGGGAAGCCGACGGTCTGGTCCTCCTGAACCGCCTGGACGCCATCAGCCCCACCGCCTACGCAGTCCTGTTCGCCGTCGACGCCATCGCCATCATCCTGTTCCAGCTACCGGTCAGCCGCTGGGCCCGCCGCCGTGACACCGGTCGGCTGCTCTTCCTGGGCGCAGCCCTCCAAGGCGTGGGCCTCGCGGGTTTCGCCGCCGCCGGCCTCGGCTACCCCGCCCTCGTCGCGGCGGCCCTCGTCACCTCCTTCGGGATGATGATCTACGGCCCCACCGCCTCGGCGTTCATCAGCCGCCATGCCCCCACGGGGCGCAGCGCCACCTACCAGGCCGCCCTGTCCACCACACAGGACATCGGCTCCGCGATCGGCCCGATGTCCGGACTCGCCCTCGGCCGCATCGGACCTCCGGCCCTGATATGGCTCTCCGCGCTCCCTCTGGGCCTCCTGGCCGGTCTCGCGACCGCCCGCGCCACCCGAGTACCGCAGCAGGCCACCCAGGTCATGTCGACTCAGAACGCACAGCCGCAGCAGTCTGACGTTCCCCGGATCCCGCACCAGCACGACTCGGAGAGCTGACGACGACGCTGCAGGGCGGTCCGCTGCCGCCCACCACAGGTCCCGGAGTACCGCTTGGTGGTCGATGGACAGGTGCGGGTGGGAGGCGATCGTTTCGTATAGGCGATCGTTACTGACCTCGGTGCTTCAAGGTGCTGGCGGTGGGGGTCGAGGAAGGGTCCGGTCGCGGCGATGAAGCCCTTGAATGTGTCGGATCGGTTCCTGGCCGGTGCCGAGGATCAGGTCAAGGTCCTGGAGGGCTAAGCCGACCGGGCCGGGTGCGGGCGGAACTTCTTCCCCTGAGCGAGACGACGGGGTCATGAGGCGGTTCGCCTACCGTGTCGGTCACTGTGGTCACTCGCAGCTCGTCGCGCTGGAGACGTTCGTCCGCTCGCTGCCCCGCCTCGCGGCTCCGGAACCCTTCGTGCAGTCGGTGTGGCCTACGGGGCCGCCCGGCAGGGTCACCGCCCCGCCGAGACCCGGTTTTTCGCCGTGCCTGGGGCGCTGATCCGCAATCGCGGCTTCGGCCTTCGCGAGCTGCCGTTCATGGGGCTGTCTCTCGGCATGCTGCACGGGATGGTGTGGCGCTGGCACCCGAGTCCGCGCCGCCGACAGCAGCCGTCTGCTGTTGCGGGCCCGCTCGGCTGGACCCTTTTCGGTCTCTTTGCGGGCGCCGGCGAGCCGCATTCGGAGGAACCCCGCTCGATGCTGCACTGCCATCATGAGGCCCGGCCGTGCTTCTGGTGGGTGTGGTCGGGGCTCTGGTTGTTCGTCGGGCGTCAGCAGCTGCGGTTGGTGGTGGGGGTGGTGTGGTGGGGTGTGGTGGGGGTGGTGCAGCAGCCGGTGTCGGGGTTTTCGGTCGGGGTGGGTTGGTTGTGGAGGCCGGTGCCGCCGCAGACTCCGGTTTCGGGGAGGGTGAGTTCGATGCGGGTTGCGGCCGCGTGGTCGCCGGCGAGGTGGGCTGCGACGGAGCGGACCTGCTCGTAGCCGGTCATGGCGAGGAAGGTCGGGGCGCGGCCGTAGGACTTCATGCCGACGAGGTAGACGTTCTTCTCGGGGTGGGAGAGCTCGGCGGCGCCGTGGGGGTAGACGGTGCCGCAGGAGTGCTGGTTGGGGTCGATCAGCGGGGCGAGGGCGGTGGGGGCCTGGAGGCGGTTGTCCAGTGCGAGGCGTAGTTCGGTGAGGTAGGACAGGTCGGGGCGCAGGCCGGTCAGGATGATGATCTGGTCCAGGTGGCCTGTGCGGGTGCCGTCCTCGGAGACGAGGGTGAGTTTCCCGTCGGCGTTCTGCTCGACGGTGGCGGTGCGGAAGCCGGTGAGCGCGTCGGCGTATCCGTTGTCGACGGCGGCTTTGGCGGCGAGGCCGAGGGCGCCGCGGGCGGGGAGCTGGTCGGCGGCGCCGCCGCCGTAGGTGGAGCCGGTGATGCCGCGGCGCAGGACCCAGACGGCGTGGGTGTCGCTCTCCTCCTGGGCGAGGTCGGCGAGGTGGGCGAGGGCGGTGAAGGCGGAGGCTCCGGTGCCGACGACGGCGGTGCGCTTGCCGGTGTACCGGGCGCGGTCGGCGGGGTCCTTGAGGTCGGGGACGCGGTAGGAGATGCGGTCGGCGGCAGCGCGCTCGCCGAGGGCGGGCAGGCCGTTGGCGCCCAGCGGGTTGGGGGTGGAGAAGGTGCCGGCGGCGTCGACGACCGCACGGACCAGCAGGCGTTCCTCGTGGCCGTCGGGGTGGACGGTGTGGACGGTGAAGGGCTGTTCGTCGCGGTCGGCGTCGACGACGCGGTCGCGTCCGGCGCGGGCGACGCCGGTGACGCGGGTGTCGTAGCGGACGCGGTCGCCGAGGGCGTCGGCGAGGGGCTGGAGGTAGAGGTCGGCCCAGTCGCGGCCGGTCGGGTACGCCTGGCCGTCGGGGCGGGTCCAGCCGGTGGGGGCGAGCAGCTTTTCGGCGGCGGGGTCGACGACCTCGGCCCAGGGGGAGAACAGCCGCACGTGGCCCCAGGAGCGTACGGCGGTGGCGGCGGTGGGGCCGGATTCCAGGACGAGCGGTTCGATGCCGTGTTCCAGCAGGTGGGCGGCGGCGGCCAGGCCGATCGGGCCGGCGCCGATGACGAGGACGGGCAGGCCGGTGTCGGAGGTCATGGCGGTTTCTCTCCCCTTCGCGTCGGGTGGGCGGCGCTGGGCCGCCCCCACCCTCTTGATTCGACGATTATCGATGTGGTGGCGTCTCCGACCTTGCCACCGGGATTAGACGGATGTCAACATAGACGTATGTCGAATCTGAGTGTTGAGCTGCCGCTGGCCGAGCCGGACGTGGTGCCGTGCTGCCCGCCGCTGACCTCGGCCGAGCTCTCGGCGGAGGACTCGGTACGGATGGCGGCGATGTTCAAGGCGCTCGGCGACCCGGTGCGGCTGCGGCTGTTCTCCAGGGTCGCCTCGCACCCGGGAGGGGAGGCGTGCGTGTGCGACATCCAGGACGTCGGGGTCTCCCAGCCGACCGTCTCCCACCACCTGAAGAAGCTGCGGGAGGCCGGGCTGCTGACCTCGGAGCGCCGTGGCACCTGGGTCTACTACAGGGTCGCCCCCTCGGTGGTGGCCGGCATGGCCGCCCTGCTCGACCTCAACCGCTGACCGGGGAGCGCTTGTTGCCGCACGTCATCCCTCTCATCGCCCCGATGGCGCCGGGGCACGCCGACGAGGTCCTGGCGATCTACCGGGCCGGGATCGAGGAGGGCAACGCCACCTTCGAGACCGCCGCACCGTCCTGGGAGGCGTTCGGCGCCGCTCGCCTGCCCGGCCACCGCCACGTCGCGCTCGGGCTCGCCGGCGAGGTGCTGGGTTGGGCTGCCGTCAGTGCGGTCTCGGCGCGGCCCGCGTACGCGGGGGTGGTCGAGCACTCCGTCTACGTGCACCCGGGGTTCCGTGGTTTCGGCATCGCCGGCGCTCTGCTGGAGGCGTTGGTCGCCTCGACCGAGTCGGCGGGGATCTGGACGATCCAGTCCGGGGTGTTCCCGGAGAACACCGCGAGCCTGGCCCTGCACGCGAAGGCGGGTTTCCGGGTCATCGGGACCCGGGAGCGGATCGCCCGCCACCGGGGCGTGTGGCGGGACGTGGTGGTGATCGAGCGCCGCAGCGCCCTGGTGGGTTGAGCGGCATCCTGCCGGGACTCGCAAGATTGCTGGTGGCTGTTGGTCGACGGGGGCAGCAGAACCTTCGCCGGCGTCCGCCGCGGCGCGGGGCGGCCTTCGGGGAGGGCTGTTTCGCCACTGTCCGCGGCTCCGACAGTCCCGGGGCCGGGCTGCCCGAGGGCGAGGCCCCGGAGTAGTTGGCGCGTTGAGCGTTCTGGTCCGCCGGGTCGAGACCGTGACCCTGCCGTCCTGAACGAACGGCGCGGGCCGGTGACGGGGCCATCCTGTCACCGGCCCGCGCGGGTCCTCGCCGCCGCGATCGGTCCGGCGGCCCTACGTTGTCGATGGGTCGGTCGGGCCGGTCGTGAGGTCCGGATCACCCGGGGGTGCCGGGTGTGGCTTTCAGGTGGCTGCGGTGGTGAACTTCCTTCGCCGGGCGAGGGAGACGTAGACCAGGGCGATCAGGACCGGGACCTCGATGAGGGGTCCGACGACTCCGGAGAGGGCCTGGCCGGAGGTGACGCCGAAGGTGGCGACGGCGACCGCGATGGCAAGCTCGAAGTTGTTGCCGGCGGCGGTGAAGGCGAGGGTGGCGGTGCGGTCGTAGCCGAGGCCCAGGGCCTTGCCGAGGGCGAACGTGCCGAACCACATGATCGCGAAGTAGGCCAGCAGCGGGAGCGCGATGCGGGCGACATCGAGCGGCTGGGAGGTGATGGTCCTGCCCTGGAGGGCGAAGAGGATCACGATCGTGAACAGCAGCCCGTACAGGGCCCAGGGGCCGATCCGGGGCAGGAAGTTCGTCTCGTAGCGTTCGCGGCCGAGCTTCTTCTCGCCGAGGCGGCGGGTGAGGAAGCCGGCCAGCAGGGGGACGCCGAGGAAGACGACGACGTTGAGGGCGATCTTCCACATGGAGATGTCGAGGTGCTCGCCTTCGCCGAGGCCCAGCCAGTCGGGGAGCAGGTCGAGGTAGAACCAGCCGAGCAGGCCGAACGCGATGACTTGGAAGACCGAGTTGAGGGCGACCAGGACGGCGGCGGCCTCGCGGTCGCCGCAGGCGAGGTCGTTCCAGATGATGACCATGGCGATGCAGCGGGCCAGGCCGACGATGATCAGGCCGGTGCGGTACTCGGGCAGGTCGGGCAGGAAGATCCAGGCGAGGGCGAACATCAGGGCGGGTCCGAGCACCCAGTTGACGACCAGGGAGGAGGCCATGAGCCTGCGGTTGCCGGTGACGGCGTCGAGGCGGTCGTAGCGGACCTTCGCCAGCACCGGGTACATCATGACGAGCAGTCCGAGGGCGATGGGCAGGGAGATCCCGCCGATCTCGACCTTGGCGAGCGCGTCGTTCATCCCGGGTACCAGACGCCCCAGGCCGAGGCCTGCGGCCATCGCGGCGAGGATCCACACCGCGAGGTAGCGGTCGAGGAAGGACAGCCTTCCGGCGACGGACTCCGCCTGGCCGGGTCTGGTGTCCCGGGCTGCTTCGGCGCGGGCCATCAGCAGGACCTCTTGGCGTCGGCGTTCGCGCGGGCGGTGGCGGCGAGGTCGGCGAACTGGCCCGACAGGGTCTCCATGACCTCCGGCTTGAGCCGGTAGTAGGTGAACCGTCCGCAGGGTTCGGTGTCCACCACCCCGGCCTCCCGCAGCACCTTGAGGTGGTTGGAGAGGTTGGTCTGGCGGGCGCCGGTCTCCTCGACCAGGTGCGTGGTGCACAGGGTCTCGCGGGCCAGCAGGGTCACGATCTGGAGCCTGAGCGGGTCGGACAGCACCCGCAACAGTTCAGTGTCGACTGACATCAGCATGGGCTGATACTGTCACATCAGCTACTGCTGATACCAGCCCGGGCTGACATGTTCGGCAGTAGGGCCCCGCCCCGGCCGGACCCGCACCGCGGCCCGGCGCCCCGGCCCCGGCCGTTGACCGAGCGAAGGACAATCACCGATGACCGCCCCCGCCCCCGCCGTGCTGTTCGTCTGCATCCACAACGCCGGCCGCTCCCAGATGGCCGCCGGCTTCCTGCGTCACCTCGCGGGCGACCGGATCGAGGTCCGCTCCGCCGGGTCCGTCCCGGGCGACCAGATCAACCCCTCCGCCGTCGCGGCGATGGCGGAGCTCGGCATCGACATCTCCGACCGGACGCCCAAGGTGCTCACCACCGGGGCCGTCCAGGCGTCCGACTACGTGATCACCATGGGCTGCGGCGACGCCTGCCCGTACTTCCCCGGCAAGACGTACCTGGACTGGGAGCTGGAGGACCCGGCCGGCCAGGGTGTCGAAGCCGTCCGCCCGATCCGCGACGAGATCAAGACGCTGATCGAGGGCCTGATCGCCGAGATCGACGCCAAGACCGCGACCGGCCAGGAGAACTGATTACCCGTCACCGATACCACCCGGGCCGGCGCCGACGTGCGCGAGGTCATCATCATCGGCTCCGCCCCCGCCGGGTACACCACCGCCCTCTATACCGCCCGCGCCCGGCCCAAGCCGCTGCTGTTCGGCAGCGCGCGATATTCGTCGGCGGCTCGCTGACCACCACCCAGGTGGAGAACTTCCCCGGCTTCCCCGGCCTCCCCGACGCCGTCGACGGCCCGAAGCTGATCGAGGACATACGCGCCCAGGCCGTGAAGTTCGGCGCTGAGATGATCGTCGACGACCTCGTCTCCGTCGACCTCTCCGGCGACGTCGAGGACCTCACCGGCTCCGGGGCACCGTCCACCGCGCCAGGGCGGTCATCGTCGCCACCGGCGCCGGCCACCGCAAACTCGGCTTCCCGGGCGAGGACAGACTCTCCGGCCGCGGGGTGTCCGGGTGCGCGACCTGCGACGGCTTCCTCTTCCGCGGCAAGGGCATCGTCGTGGTCGGCGGCGACACCGCCATGGAGGAGGCAGCCTTCCTCACCCGCTTCGCCGACTCCGTCCCATCGTCCACCGCCGCTCCAGCCTGCGGGCCTCCAAGGCCAGGCAGGACCGGACCTTGACCGACGACAGGATCTCCTTCGCCTTCGACATCGAGGTCGCCGAACTCCCGAGACCGACAACGGCATGCTCGCCGGCCTCGTCCTGCGCGACACGTTCACCGGCGAACCGCGCGAGCACCCCGCCGCCGGACTGGTCGTCGCCGTCGGCCACGACCCCCGCACCGAACTCTTCAGGGGCCGGCTGGAGCCGGACGCCGTGGGCTACCTCAAGGTCCACGCCCCCTCCACCCCCTCGCCTGTGCGGTAGAGCACGACCTCCAGGGTACGCACCGTCCCGACACTCTTGCGGTGTGAGCCGGCCGGGGTGATCGAGCCTGCGGCGATGACGTACGGCCAGTCGCACCTGTAGCTGATGTCGAGGTGGTCGGCCGCCCGTTCCCCGGGAATCCGACGCCGCCCTTCGACCTGCTCGGCCATCTCGGCGTCTGCTTCCAGGGCCTCCGTGGCCGGCTTGGCCCAGCGGCCGAGCCGGCCGGATGCCGGCTCCCGCGGCCCAGCGGAACTCGGTCTCGGTCTCGGCCCAGGGGATCGTCTCCGCTTCCTGGGCGGTGGAGAACGAGGCTTCGATCCAGACGGTGCGCTCGGCGACGACAGCGGCCAGGGCGTCGGTGTCCGCCCGCTGTCCGGCCTCCGGCGCACCGTAGGCGGGGTGTCCCTCGAAGCCTCCGGGGCGGCGCAGCGGGCCGAGGTCGGTGAGGACGGGCACGTCGTGGGCGGTGACGGCGTCGTTGCCGGTGGTCAGGTGCAGGGTTTCGGGGATCCGGCGGGCCCCGGGGAGACGCAGGGCGTCGAGGCGGGGGAGCAGGTCGGGCAGGTCGGTGCGTACTTGGTGGACGAGGGTGTTACGCGGCCGTCGGCCGCGCCCTCGGCCGGGCCGCCCTGCCCGGCCCCGCCACCGGTGGTCCGCTGCTGTTTCTGGCGATGACCGGTGTCTTCTACCGGTGGCGCTGGCATGGGCTCGTCGCCGGCTCGTTCGGCATCGGGGCGAACCGCGTCGGAGGGTCGGTTTCGTCGGGGTGGACTCGGTAGAAGAGCCTGTCGGTGCCGGGGCCGGCGGGGAGTACGGCGATGTGACGGCTGTCGATGACCGGGGGACGGTCGCCGCGGTGTGGCGGGCCGCTGATCCGGTGCGGGCTTATCGCACCTGTGGCTGCGCCGTGGTGGGGGAGTGCCTCGGCGGCCCGGACGCCGACGTGTCGGACTTTGGTGGCGAGCTCGACCTCGTCGCCGGTCCCGGCGCTCCGGTACCGCTCACGTCGAAGAATTCGACCCCGTACGTCGGGGGGAGTCCGAGCACGGGGCGGGGGTCGCTACGGTCGAGCGCGCAGCTGAAGAGGCCGCCGGGCAGGTGTTGGACCAGCCTGCCGGCGGTCACCGCGGACACCCCGCCGCCCCGGGAGGGCACCTGGTCGAAGCGCCGGACCGATCCGGTGGTCACGTCGTGCAGGAACAGCGGCGGGACGGTCTCCTCGGGGAACTCCTCGACCAGCAGGAGTTCCCGCCCGCCGGTCCACGCGCCGTTGGAGCTGCCCAAGATGACCAGCCCCTCGTAGCGGGCGAGGACCGACCCGTCCGCCACGGACAGGACCACCGTGTCGGTGCGGTCCTCCTCCTCGTCGATGAAGTCCACCGCCAGCAGTGTGCCGTCCGGTGACCACGCCACCCCGCCGTCCGACCGCCAGCCCTCGGCCGACCACAGCGGCTTCCGCGCGCCCGTCGCCAGGTCGGTGACGCCCACCCGGACGCCGTTCTCGTCGGCCAGCGTGGCCATCGACCGGCCGTCGGGCGAGAGCGCCGCATGCTGGACGAGGCCGTCCGCGTCCGCGTCGAACACGCGCCGCTCCCTCGTCGCGAGGCAGAGGAGCACCAGGTCCCGGTCCGGCTGGTCCTTTGGCCCCGTGCGGACCAGTAGGTGAGTGCCGTCCCAGGAGAGTGCCAACGGCACCGGCTCCGGACGGCGCGGGAGACCTGCCACCTCGACGAGTTCACCGGTGTCCGCGTCCGACACCAACAGGGTCGAGGTCCCCGCCGGGGGTCTCACGAGCGCCGCGAACGCGGCCCGCCGCACCGGCCGCGTGTCGATCGTGCCGGGCCTGAACTCCGCTGACCTGTCCGTCATCACGGCACCTCCACGGCATCGCGCCGGGCGCTCCCCGGCCGCACCGGAGCGTAGCAACCGGCAGCGCGCCCCGACCCGCCCGGAGGCCCGGACCCTGCCGGGGTCCGTCGCCGGGTTCAGTACTTGGGTGCGGCGAAGCGCTTGAACGCCTCCCGGGTACTCGGTCCGGCGACGCCGTCGATCGGACCGACGTAGCCCCATCTCTCCTGGAGGAAGCGCTGGAGCGCCTTCCGGCTCTCGGTGTCCAACAGGCCGTTCTACGAAAATCTCGCCAGAGCCACGTTCACCTGTATGCCGACAGCCAGTGCTTCGTATCGTTGCTCGACGTCACTGGCGAGGCCGAAGGTGTGCCCCTATGACGCGGCGGGGGCGAGATGCCACACGCCGTGGTCCAGGTTGAGCGTCGCCACATGGTTGGCCCGCTCCGGTAGCTCCTGGCCGAGACGCCACCGCTGGGACAGGGCCGACAATTTGACGGTCACCATGGTCTCGGATGCGGTCCCGATGATTCCGATCCAGTGCGGGCTCTCACGAATCAGCTGCTCTGGCAGCGCACCGTCCGGTTCCGGAACTCTGACTGATGGGGCTCCATCGGTACCGATCAGAGCGGAGCCGGCCAGCAAGGTCAGAAGTCGGCCGAGGACCGATGCGGGCATGGCCGGATCCGTCGATTCGACCGCCAGGTAGCAGTCGTCGTGCCCGGAGAACCAGAAACGCGAGCCATCGAGGCGAGGCAGGATCGGCTCATCGCCAGTGGCCGTGCCGATGACCAGAGCGAGCCCATCAAGCTGCTCAGGGGTCGCCCCCATCGGCACGTCGACCAGCGACAGCTCGTAGGGCGACCAGTCGCTGCTCAGGAATCGGGGCAGGCTCTCCCGGTGCATCACCAGGAACTCCTCGCCGAGCTCGATGGAGTCAGAGGCCCATGCCCCGACCGGGTGGACGGTGCAGTCGACCCCTTGCTCCGCGGCGATCAGAGATGACCGCCATTGCTGGTAGTCCTCGTGCAGGAAGCTGTTCGTCGCCAGGTTCACGACGACGATCGTGTCGTTCGCCGTGCGGGTGAGCACATCGATCAACTCTACGGCCTGGGCGGCCGCCGCGCTGATCATCCACGAGCCGTCGGCCTCGCGGACACTGAAACTCAGCGGGAACGGCAGACGACCCAGCCCAACACGGTTGACGTTGAATGCCCCGTGACGCTCTACCTCGATCACTGTCGCATCCCCCATATGAACTCGCCCGCACCATGACCTGTGCAGACCATCATCCCTCGGACCTGTCAGCGGTGTGGTGCGAGTCGTAGGGGGACGACGTTGGTCGTGTTGCCGACGAGGACGTCGCGGAGTTCCTGGTTCTCCAGAGTGAGCCGGGTGTTCTCCGCGAGGAAACCCTGGACGTCCACCTTGAGCTGGGCGAATTCGTCGTTCGTGTTCGAGATGGTCGTCTTGAGGCCGACGATCTTCTTGCGGAAGCGGGTCTCGACGTCGGGGGTGCCGCCGCGGGCCTTGACGTGTTCGTAGAACTCGTTGCGTAGGTCGGGGTGGCGCTGGGCCAGGGCGTTTCTGGGGATGCCGGCTGCGATGGCCAGGGCGACGATGGTGAGGGCTCCGTTGGAGCGTTCGGGGGCGCCAGCGAGGATACGGTCCATGGCGGCACGGATGCGGTCGCGTTCGTCAGGCGGGGCTCCCGCGGGGGTCTCCTGGAGGGTGAAGCGGGTGTGGTCGTGTTCGTCGGCCAGCTCGCGGAGCTTGGTGGCGGTGGTGTGTCGGCGTTCGGCCAAGGGGGCCGGGGACGTGGGCGGATTTGCGGTCGAGGTCCTCGGCTCGCCGGCGGAGCCGGGTGGCGTGCTGGTCGGTGCGAACGGTGTTGCCGCAGCCGGCGACGCACTGGTCGAGGCTGGGCGCGTCGTGCTGGCCGTCCGTTGCACACAGCGCCCGGCCGCGTCTGTAGAGGCAGAGCAGCAGCGCGTTGGGACATCCGTCCCGTCCGGTCGGCTACCGGCAGGGTGCGGCGTCCTCGATCGCGGCGACCAGGTGGGCGTGGACGGCGCCAGGCGGCCTCGCGGGTGGCAGGGGCCGGGTCCTCCAGGTGCGGGGCGATGAGCTCGGCGGCCGCGGCGAGGATCGGCACGGGGACGGTCGCCGACCGCAGGTGGAGAAGCTGGGCGGCAGCCTTCTCGCCGGGCGTCGCCTCGGTGCGGGCGGTAGGGATCAGGGAGTTCAGGCCGCGCGGCTGAGTGCTGGTCACCCGCACTATTCTCCCGCGTGACCGGCCGCGGTGATCACCACGGCCCCTGACGGCGGCCGGTCCCGCCTGATCGGCTGGCCTCCACAGCCTGGCCGACGCCAGCCACAGGGGGCGTCCTTGTCCGGCTCGCGGCGCGGCGGGTTCTGTTCACGGCTGTTACCGGGTGAGGCGTAGTTCGATGGCGGTGTACCGGTTGTGCCGTTGGTCCGGGGGCGGGGGTCCGTCTCCGTCGACTTCGTACGGGGCGTCGCCGGGCCGGCCGCCGCGCAGTACCGAGGTGGCGTCGATGCGCCCGTGGCGGGAGAGGGCGGCCGCGTACTTCGCCAGGGCTCCGGCGGTCCTGCCGGTGGCGCCGCCGGGGCCGCAGGCGCGCCTCTGCGCCCCGGGCCACCCGCAGTGCTCGGGGTGAACGGTCAAGCCGCGTCCGCCCGTTGATCCGACCGATCCCGTCAGGACGCGGAACGGCGCTGCTCGCGCCGCCCTCGTCCACCTTCTCGGCCGATCGAACACACCCGGCCGGTGCTCCGGTGTGTGCTCGGTTCGGACGGAGGGTCGGGGCCGCGCCGACGGGCTGGAGGGGCTCTGCGGATCCCCGTGTCCGTCGTTCAGGGGGTCGACCTCGTCGAGGCGGCGTGGACGGCTCCGGTTCTGTTTCAATATCCGAGACTGGCATGGGCATGATTGGCGTGCAAACGGCTGGTCAATTCTGATCGTCTACTGACAAACTGGGGCAACGTCACGGCGTGTCAGTATCTCGTTACTTGAGTGTCATCCTGGGCGGTTCCTGGGAGTCGCCGGGGAATGAAAGGTTGTCTGCGGCTTCGACGAAGCCAGTAAAACTCTTTGACGACTTTTGAGGGATAATGTCACGTAGGCCACAGGCCTCGCCCGCGTTCGCGGGCGGGGCTTTTTCATCGCGCTGGATGCGCCGAATATCCTCGGTTCTGACGCTCGGGCTGTTGGTGGAGGCGGGGATGTCGCCCGGGCGCCGTTCGGTGCTGCTGGAGAGCGCCGACGCGGTCACCGCCGCCACCGCGGAGCTCGCCGACCCCTCGACCAGGTCGACGACCCTCTATGACCGTTGCCGCGCTCGTGGCCCACGGCTGGGAAGGGTTTGACGGGGCCGACGCTCTGCTCTACGCGGTGGCCTTCGGTATCGTCACCGCAGCCCTTGTCGAGCGGATCGGGAACAAGCCGGGGGCGAACCTCGCCTATGTCCTGCCCGTCGGCTTCGGTGTCCTCGCCGGGTTGGTCGCCGGCGTCATCCGGTCCCGGCGAGCCGGGTTCACGTCACCACCGCGGCGGGCCCGACGAACCCAGGGGGAGTAGTCGCCCAGGGAGCTCATGGGCAAGTTCTCCAGTAAGAATCCGAGCGGGGTGGGGAGTGATGCCCACCCCGCTCTCTTGGTATAGGAGAATCCTTGATGGTAGATCGAAGTCTCTGCAATACGTCCCGCCACCTGGTCACCAAGATTGACGCATGGAAGGAGGAGCCTCGGTTGGTATCGTTCTTTGCCATCCTTCGGGAGACGTTGTGGGGAATTCTCATCATGTCCGCACTGGCCACGGTCTTGGTGCTGACCGTGAGTCCGATGGTTGGCGCCAGCGTGTTTGGCGTATCGGCCGTTGGGCTGGTCGTGGCTTTCGTGTTCTTTAAGGCTGTCGGACATCTGGCGTCCTGCTCGGTGAAGAAGGCGGTGTTCGCCTGCTTCGGGTGGTGGGAGATGGTCTGGTGATCTGAGGGTCCCGCCCTCGCTACCCCACGCCGCACGTGATAGCGGTGAAGGAGGGGTGCTCGCGTTCGTCCGCGGCGGAACCGGGCCCGACGCGACAGGGCCTCACGTTCGAATCCGGCACGCGCAATAATAGATCGGTGGATTTAGTGGTAAAATACACGATCGAGATCGAGAATCAAATCGACCAAAGTGTCGAGTTGACACTCGAACCTGAGGGCGGTGACTTCTGGATTGCTCCCGGAGAGTCGCTGACAGTGACTAGCGAGGTTCCAGCGAAGACGGAAGTGCCGTTTGTCGTCCAGGTGACGCCGGATGGAATTTCGGTATGGTCAAGCTATGGTCCTGGTTCAATTTATAGCAGTTCTGGAGAAGAGCTTGACTATGGCTACAATAGGCCGGAAGAGGCATATTCGGAACTGAAGGTAAATCACTCTTCGAACCCTCCTTCGGCCCGACGCCGGTGGCCCTGGAAGAAACTTTCTTAAGAACACCCCCACGGCGCTCGGACGCGCACGGCACCGCCCGCAGGTGCGGCCGGACGTACACGCCGGCCGCCCCGGACACGCGGAAGGCTGCCACCCCGCGGGGTGGCAGCCTTCCGCACTGTTCAGAACCGGTAGTCTCGGAGACCGTCCGGGGCGATGAACCGGGCACCCAGGTTGTCGTTCGGGTTGAGGTAGACCAGCGCCGTGAACCACACCGCGGCCGCCTTGAGGCCGCGCCGGCGAGCGCACGTTCTCCATCAGCACCGGATCCGGCGCACCCACACGTTCGAACTCCCATCCCGCCCCGCCGGGTCGCCGCGGGGATGACCTTGTGACCGGTGGCCCGCTCGATCGCGGCGGCCGCCAAGTCCAGCACCGTGCCGTGGATGTCGGTCGGCTGCCGGGCGGCGAGTGCGCGCACCCGCGCGGCCGCCCGCTCACCTGCGGTCGCAACGATTTGCAGCGCGGCGCGTTCCTCATCGGTCAGCCCGGCGGCAGTGCCGTCGAGCGGGACCGCGGCCGATGGCCGGGACAACGGAGAAGGCGTCATACCCGTGCAACCAGACGGAGACCCGGCCGGTCACCGGCAGCAGCACGAGCAGCGGATGCGGCCGCCCTTGCTGCACCGAGGCGTGCTGCTGCCCCCATCGCGGCACAGGCGGCCTTGCTACACCGGTGCGGCGCTGTGCTGCGCGCCCGCCCGTGCTGCGCGCCGCCCGCTGCGCATGCGTGGTGCGGGACAACCTGCTGCGCGGCGGGGACAGCTGTACGGCGGGGCGCTTCGCAGCAGCCCTGTCGTCCGGCCGTTTCACCCCGGGGGAAAGCAGCGCTGGTCGCGGGGCTAGCATCGCGACCATGAGTTTCTCCCCGGGGGTTAGTGCGGTGTCCGAGTCGATGCTGTTCGGCGGTCCGGCCTGCGCGGTGTGCGGGGCGGAGCTGGCATGGGCGGGCAAGGGCCGGCGGCCGAAGTACTGCTCGAAGAAGTTTGTTTCCGCGACCGCCGTGTCCCATAGGGCTCGTGTCGCTTTTTGACGGCGGTCAGGTTGAGGTGACATACACAGGCTCGTGAGAGCACGTGTCTCGTTTCCGGGACAGGTAGCACGTCTTCGCCGCCCGGCGGCTTCACTCGGACGGGGGACTCTCCAGACCAGGCTGTGGATCCGTTCATGAGACTCAGTGCAGGAGCTGGGTCACAGTTCCCGAGCCGGCAGCGCGGCCGTGGAGACGGAAGGCGAATGACTGGCCGTCCTCAAGAGCGACGGGCCGTTCGAGCTTGACCGTCACCGCACCCATGTGAAGCGGTTGCAGCGCGTCCGTTTCACGAGGCAGCGTCACCATGCCCCTCACTGCGGCAGCCCGGATGTAGAAGTCGAGGCTCTCCCCGGTGAGCACTTCCGCTCCGCCCTGTTCCTCCGGCAGCAGCGTGATGTCCGCAGCGAAGGCGACGTGTGCGCCGATTGAGCCCGGCGCCGCAAGAATCTGCCCCCGCTCAACTGCTCCCGCCATCGCACCAGGCAGCAGCAGCCCCACGTTCATGCCCGCGTTCGCCTCGTTGGCACGCAGCCTGCTCACGTCGATGTCAGTGACATGAGCGAGCGCATCGCCGCCGAAGCCGACGAGCTCCACCGCGTCGCCCTTGCGAACCCGACCGCGCTCGATCCGGCCCGTCGGCATGACCAGCCTGCCCTCGCTCGGGAAGAAGACATCCTCGACAAGCATCAGGAACGGCTTTTCCATGGCGCTCACCAGTGCTCCCCGAGGGCCTCGTGCGTAGTTGCGAACAGATGTCCGAGACTAACAATGATCACGGGTCGTCCAGCGCTTACTGGATAGATACCCCCGCGCGACTACTCGGACAGGACCTACTGAGCATTTCGGGTTGTCGTCGGGTAGTGACGGTTCGTGATCCCTGCGGTATGCCGTTGGTGTGAGGTGTCCGGAGGGTGGGGGCCTGACCGCTGAGCGTCGGGCGTTTCGTGAGGGGATCCGGTTCCAGGCCGGGATGCGGTTCGCGGTGGGTGAGAAGACCACGGTGATCGCAAAGGATCTGCGGGTGAGCGTGCGGTCGGTGGAACGCCGGCGTCGTGCCTGGCGTGAGGGCGGGATGGAGGCACTGCGTTCAGCTGGGCCGGCCAACTCCCCGATTGTCACCGACGCCCAGTTCGCCGTGCTCGAGGAGGAACTCGGCAAGGGGCCGACCGCGCATGGTTTCGCGGATGAGCGGTGGACGCCGGCCCGGGTGCGGAGCGTGATTCAGCGCCGGCTGCAGCTCAGTCTTTCGGTCCCGACGGTGTGGCGGCTGCTGAAACGGCACGGCTGGTCCTGGCAGGCACCCGCCCGCAGGGCCCTCGAGCGTGACGAGCATGCGGTGGAGCTGTGGAAGAAGGAGGTGTGGCCGCGGGTAGAAGCATCGGGGCGGCGTGTGGGGGCTGGATCGTCTTCGAGGACGAGGCCGGACTCTCCATGACGCCGCCCCGCGCCCGCACCTGGGGCCGGCGCGGAGACACCCCCGTCGTCCGGGTCCGTGGCAGATCCCGCCGCCGGACCTCGGTGGCCGCCCTGTGCTGCTATCGCCCGGGCGAGAGCCGGCTGATCTACCGGCCCCGCAACCATCTCCTCCTCAAGGGAGCCCGCAAGAGCTTCTCCTGGAAGGACTACCGCGATCTGCTCGTCCGGGCCCACATCCAACTCGGCGGACCGATCGTGGTCGTCTGGGACAATCTCAACACCCACCTGTCAGCAGGGCTGAAACGGTACGAGGCCGAACACGACTGGCTCACCACCGTCCGTCTCCCGCCCTAGGCACCCGACCTGAACCCCGTCGAGGCCCCCTGGTCACTCGTGTGCAGAGCGATGGCGAACACCGCCTTCGGAACGCCCGACGACGTCGACCGCACACTCCGCCGCGAGTTGCGCCGAATCCAACTCCGACCCCACCTGATCGACGGATTGCCTGACCGCCACCGGCCTGACTCTCAGACCACCGACCCCACCCTGAAAACCTCAGTAGCGGCCGAGTCGTCGCGGGGTGCCGGGCGGCCAATCAGTGGAAGCCACATCATCGGCGGTCGGGTGACAGCCATACCCAGCACCCCTGGGTGCCCCGATCCTACGAATGACCGGAACGGCCCACGACGAACGGTATGGATCGGGTGACCGGGCGGGTCTGGGCGGAGTGTCCGAAATGACCGGGTCGGCGTCGTCGATAACGTGTGGTCGCGGGCCCGGGTTGCCTCCCTGACAAGTCGTGGCCAGGGCCCGCCCCACACGAAGCGAGAGCACTGCGACAGCATGCCGTGATCGAGCCCCTTGGGTTCCTCGGAGTGCCTGACGCACTGGTCCAGCTGACTCTCGCGTGGCGTACCCGGCCGTCCCCCGTCTTCAGCACCGCTGTAGCGTTGTCCGCAGACGATCAGGGGGGTTCAGTGACGAGGTCCTTGCATTTCAGCTGGGAACTGAGCGGCTCCGGCTGGGCGACGTGCAGGATCTGGGACAGCTCGACGAAGCACCGGGAGGGCGTCAGCTACTGTACAAACGCGCTCGCCGACTTGTTGAAGGGCGTGTCGGGCCTTTATGGCCCCCATGGCATCCAGCGGTTCTCGTTCGACCTTGAACCGGCAGAGGCGCGGTGGATTCTTCGTCGCCGAAACAGTGACGTGCACATCACGATCCGTCGCTTCCCGGACATGTCGACCAGCTTCGACGCACCGGACGGGAAGGGCACCCTCGTGTGGACGTCCACACGTCCTCGCACCTCCATGGCGCATGCGGTCCTGATGGCTGCAGAGAAGGTGCGGCGCGTGGGCCCAGGCCTCCTTGCGGTCAAGGAAGGCGAGGAAGTCGAGCGGGTCCGCCAGAGCGCGCCAAGCGGCCTGGCGGTCGCCTCGATTGAGGTGGAGGCGGGCGGCGCCGAGCGCGTCCAGGTGCAGGCCCTCGCGGGTGAGGACCTGCTCGAAAGCGGTAGCGGCCTGGGCGGTGCGGCCACGGGCGCCGGCGATCAGGCCCCGGACGGTGGCCTGCAAACCCACCCGCGTCCAGCGGATTGTCCGGATGACGCTCGTGAAAGGCGGCCAGTCCCCGCTCAGCATTCTCCCAGCGTCCGGCCTGCCAGTCGAGCATGACCTGGAAGGACTGGATGTACGGGTCCATCATCTGCATGTGGGTACGTGCCGCCATCGCGTTCGCTTCGGCGATGGCCGCCGCCGCCCGTGCGTCGTTGCCGACGGCGAGCGCGCCCAAGGCACTTGCGCCGAGAAAGGCCACCGTGCCCTGGAGCACCCGCACGTCGTCGCCCTCGCGGGGCAGCACCGCCACCACCTTCGCCGCGGCGGGATCGGCGGCCGCACGCCATGATGGCCGCCATGACGAACAGCGCAGACCCGCACCCCGCCCAGATACCGGGCTACGACGGTGGCCCCTACACACCACACCCTGAACTCCTGGACGAGCACCTCTTCTGGCTCGCGCACCTCGCCTCCTGCGCCCACCTCGAGGAGGCCCAGGAACTGCTGTTCGGCCCCGACTACGAGGCAGGCGAGGAGTTCTACCGCCAGGTCTGGGACAGAGCCGACTGGCCGCTCGTCACCGTCCCGCTGACCGCCGGCCACCGCTTCCATGTCGTCTATCGCACCTTCGACGGCGACCGGGGGACCGACTACCTGATTCACCACCCCGACTGGGAACGCGCCGAACTCCTTGCCCAGGACGACGGCCACTTCATGGGCCCGGCCTTGTCCTGGCCCGAACTCGCCGCCGCTGCAGACAACGGCATCCCCGGCGGCAGCACCGACGACCCCCACGCCCGCCTGCTGCTTCTGCTGCCCGCCCTCGGAGACCACGCCGTACCCGGCCGCGCCGTCGCCCGCCTCGCGGCCGCGCTGCACGCCCGCACCACTGTCGAGGACCCCGACCGGCTCGCAGCCCTCCTCCTCACCGAACAGGGACAGCCCGGACCAGCGCACTGGACGACCACCGAAGACGGCATCCGAATCAACGACGGCCACCACTCCTACCGCAACCCCGCCAACCACTTCGCACTGTCAGCCCACCACCTCGCCCGGGTCTCCGCCGCCCTCACACCGTGACCCACATCCGGACGCCATCCGCCGACACACCCTCCTGTCCGACCGCCGGTCCCGACATGTCACCCCCAGAGCCTCGTGGCCTAGGCGCCACTGGGCCCGGTTCTACCAGGCCCCGGCGGCGGGCGATTCCAGTGCTGGCCCGCTCCGGTTCCGACAACCGTGACCAAGTTCCAACTACCGTGTCACGGCTCACCTGTCCGGACCTCCGGGACGATCTTGGTGACACCTTCCGCGTTGAAGTGACAGGTATCGCGTTCAGGCACAGGAGGCGATGCGAGGGTGGGGCCTGGCTGACGTTTGGTCACTCGAACACGTGCTCGAATAATGGGGGAGTGACCGCCGACGTGCCCTTCTCCCGCCCCCACCGCTCGCCCGAGCGGCCGGGCGACGCCGTGTGGGCGCCGCGGGAGCTGATGACACTGCCCGGCGCGTCCCGGGACGTGCGCAGGTGGCGGCTGGTGGAGATCCTGCTGGGCGGGCGGTGGCGGCCGGGGCTGCTCACGGTGTGGCGGCGCCCGCCCGGCAGTACGAGCTGGGTGGTCCACGTGCGGTGGGACGACGACGCGACCGCATCCGAGGGACAGGCCTGGGGCTGGTTTCTCTACGACGAAACGACGGTGCGCCCGCTGCCCGAGCCCGGCGACGGGCCGCCGGCCCGGGCGCCGTTCCACGGGGTGTGGCGCGATGCGCTCACGCTGCCGTCCGAGCTCGCGGGCGTGCCCGACCCGGAGGGTGCGGACCGGTGCTGGCGCCTGGCGTGGGTGCGGATCGGGGGAGGCTGGCGTTCGGGCCTGGTCACCGCGCGCCGCCGCCCGGGCCCGGACGTGCCGTGGATCGCCCACGCGCGCTGGGGCGAGGACAGGCAGAGCGCCTGGCTGCTCTACGACCCGGCCGCGGTGCGGATCCTGCCCCACGCCGACGAACCCGGCGACGGCCCGGGCACGTCCACCAACCCGGTAGCGGCCGTTCCGGCCGGCGACCGCGGACACACGGCGCCGGGAGCGGCCGGATGAGGAACGCCACCGCCCCGGCCGTCCCCGCGCCGGGTCCGGTACTGCCTGTGCCCGACCCGGGGGAGGAGCGCGGGCTGAGGCTTGCGAACCTGCTGGAAGAGACCAGCCCGGCCGCCCGCCGTGCGCGGGTCGAGGCCGCGACCCGACCGGTCCTGCCCGCTCACCGAGCAGGAGCAAGCGGCGCCGTACGCGGTCGGCCTGGACGTGAACACGGCGTTCCTCGCGGCCGCCGGTCGCCTGACGCTGCCGCTCTCCGGGCCGGTCCACGAGCTGAACCCGGTGTTCGACCCGAACCTGCCGGGTTCCTGGCTGGTCGACCTCTCTCACGTCGACACCGACCCGCTGCTCCCGTCGCCGTTCACCCCGGACGGCTCCCGGCCGACCGGGCCGGCCTGGTACTCCACGGTGAAGGTCGCCTACGCCATCGAGCTCGGCGCCCGCCCGCAACCGCTGGAGGGCTGGCTGCGGCACGAGAGCGGCCCCTACCTCGACCCGTGGCACAAGCGGCTGCGCCAGGCGTACCTGGACACGATGGCCGCCCTCGGCGTCCCGCTCAACCTCGCCGACACCGACCCCGTCGCCTACTTGGAGAAGATGGCGGCCATCAAGGCGGGCCAGGGCGATCCGGCGGAGCTCGCGGTGCTCACCGCGATCAAGCAGACCGCGAAGGGGGCCATCGGCAAGATGCGCGAACGCCCCCGCGGGCACGGCTACAAGCCCGAGCGCTGGGCGGCACTGGAGCGGCCGACCTGGGACCCGCTGATGCGCGCCCTGGTCATCGACACCGCCATCGTCAACCGCCACCGCAAGCTCCGCAAGATGGCCGGCGACACCGGCCGCCACCCCATCGCCATCCTCTCCGACTGCGCCGTCTTCGCCGCCCACGGCCCCGGCGCCCTCGACATCCTCACCACACCGGACGGCACCCTCACCACCTCCCTGCGCCTCGGGGTGTCGCCAGGGCTGGTGAAGTTCGAGGGCAGCAGGCCCATGAACGAGATCGCCGAACTGCTCGCCGCCGACGCGAACCCGGCCCGGCACATCAAGACCGGCGGCGTCGTCTCCAACGACGAATAGGCGGTCCCGGCCGGGCCCGCACCGGCCGGGCCCGGCCTCACAACCACAACCAGCAGTGGGCCGCCGACCGGCGACCGACAGGGGAGGAGCCATGGAGCACCCGGAGCACGACCCGCGCGCCGAGCAGCTCGCCGCCGCCTACTGGAACCACACCAGGTCGGGGTCCGCCGCCTGGACCCGCTTGAAGCCGGAGGTCCGGGCCGAGCTGACCGGGCAGGCCGACGCCTGGCTGCGCGCCGCGCAGACCGCGGGCATCGTGGCGCCGGCCGCCGCGCCGAGCAAGGACCACACCGCCCTGTGGCTGGACGACCAGGGCGGCGTGTGGAACGACGCCCCGACCACCGACGGCGGCGACGACGACCTGGCGCTGCCGCTGGTGACCGCCCGCGAGGAAGCCGTCTCCCGCCGCGACCTCGAAGACCGCGGCCACCGCCTCACCCTCATCGGCTGGACCCGCTGAACCCGACCGCCCGGCGCCGGGTGGTCCCCACCACCATCAAGACCCCGAGGAAGGACAGCCCAATGGGGGAGATCGACGAGGGCCTGGAGCGCGCCGAGCGCACTCGCCCGATCCCGCAGTCCCTGTCTGCCCGGATGCGGTTCCTACTCAAAGGCACCAAGGGCTCCACCAAGGCACTGGCGGCCGAGCTCGGCGTCAGCCAGCGGACCGTGCAGCGCTGGCTCAAGGGCCAGGGCACCCCGAAGCCCGCCGCCGCGAAGAAGGTCGAGGAGCGGGTCCGCGCGAAGTGGCAGCCCAAGGTCAAGCAGCGCGTGCGCAACGCCGCCGAGACCAACGGCTTCATGCTGCACATCAGCGGCACGTTCGGCTTCAACTCGGCCGTCGGCTCCACCGACGACCCCCGCCCCCGCACCATCACCCAGAAAATGCCCGGCGACGTCGCCCTCCGCCTCTACGAGGCCCGCGACGCGGGAGCCGGCCAAGCCGAGCAGGAACGGATCCTCGCCGAAGGCCTGCGCGAGCACTACTTCAAGGACGGCGGCCACCGCGCCCGCAACCTCGACGTCGAGCTCAACGACATCTCCTGGATGGACCTGGAGGGGCTGTAGACGCCCCGAACACCCCGCCACACCTCCGTGCCACCGAAAACAAAGCCCCGGCCGCCCCCAAACGGCCGGGACTTCTCCATTTGCACGACCCCACACACGAATTCACCGGCGAAACCCGAAAGGCCACAGGACGAGCGACCACTACGACCACGCCGACGATGACGGCCTGCCGCTCCTGCCACTGCCCCACTCCCCGACCCGCTGAGGGCCGGCTGAGGATGCCGGCCCCCGCCCACACCCTCCTGCTGCGCGCCAGCGCCGCCGGTTGGAGCGCCTGCCCTCGGGAACACCCGGCAATCCCGATCCCCGTGGCAGTCAACCGGTGAGCCGCCGTCCCGCATGGCTGGAGTTCACCACCTGCCAGCGGTGAATTCCAGCCTCTAGGGAATTTTGCGTCGGAAGTTCTCAGCTTCTGAAATCCGAGACTGAAAATCATGGGCCGTTCAGCAATTTGATCAGTCTCTGACTATCGGCCTGTCGTGGCGTTGGCCGGTCAGTTCGCCGGTGACCCATTCGACGCATGAGGGGCGTTCGCCTGTTCCCGCCAGGCAATATTCCTCGATGGCTGCGACGACGCGATGCATCGGCAGGGTGCTGGCGGGGTCGTGAGTCCTGCCTGTGTACGTGTCCGAGACCAGGTCAGGGTCGATGGTCGGGGGCTCTGGATTGTCGGAGATCCAAATGTGGCTGTACACCCCGCCTCTCTCCAGCAAGTGCTCGCTCGCGCACCAAACAAGTGCCCCGTGGCTGCGGTCCTCGCTGATCGAAACATTGAGGTGGGCGGCAGGAAAGTCGGACGGGGGTTCAATGAGGACGAACGACACCACCTGGCGCTTGGAGCGGCTGTACTGGACAGCTTCTGATACAGCCTGGATGGTTTCATCTCGATTTGAAGGACATACTTTGCCGATTTTTGAGGAAACCTGCAGAATCATGGATTACGCTTCCTTAACCACCAGGTCGCCCGCGCTGCCATGGGCGAACTCAAAGCCGGCATGCACCCCGGCCCGACCAAGGCCCCGGAAGGCGGCACTCCCACCAACTGAGCACCCAGTGCAAGGGCGCGCAGTCGGTACGTGATCCGTACCCACTGCGCGCCCGATGACTGTCGACGGTCTCAGCGCATCAGGTGCTCGTAACCTGGGACGAGAAACTGCCCGTACTCGAATTGCCGCCCGAGTTCCACGTACCGCTCATACTGCTTCCGGGTGATTTGCGGGCCGTAAGTGAGCGCGCGTAGGAGGAAGCGGAACGCCAGGTCGGGGCAGGCGTGGACGGCGGCGTGGCTGAGTGCGGGCACCACACCAGGGATGGACTTCCATGACGAGTCCTGTGCCAGCTCCAGGAGGCCCGGAGTGACGATCATGATCTCGTCCAGGACGGCCCCTGTCAGGTGCTGGTACGGGCTAACCGGTACCTCCTCTGGAGGAGTGAGGCCCTCCGCGCGGAGTCGCTCCCGGCACAGCTGGACGACTCCCAGGAGCCAGTCGTGGGGGTCGATCCCCGCGTTCCTGAGCTCCAGGCGGCGCTCGCTTCCCACCGCCCAGAGCGTTTCGAACACCCAGGTTGGCACAGCCGGAGCAGCGACCCGGAGAGTGTCGATGAGGAGTGCCTCGACCAGGTGCGGCGGCATGCCGTCGGTGTAGTACGTCAGTGCCTGTGCCTCGGTGTCCCATTCGTCCCGCCAACTGTGGTGGAACACCTGCCCCAGGTGGGGCAGCCCGAACTCGTCCCCGCCGTATCTCTCAGTCATCACGCATCACCCTCCGGCCAGCGGGAAGATGGAACCGATGATCCACTTCTTGCCATTGTGCTGGGGCGCCCTCAACAGCCGGACCTTGACCTTGGTTCCGGAATCAGCGGCGTTGAGACTGCCGCCCGGAGGATACACCTTGCCCAGCGAGGTCAGGCGTTGGCCATCCCTGATGACATCAACATCGACGATGATTTCCTTGAAGTCCGACGCGCCCGGCTGTCCCCAGGTGCGAAGTGCGTTCTGACTCTTGGCGAGGGCCGATCGCAGTGCTTCCTCAGCGATGCTGAGGTCGCTGAACACCCCGTTCGGGTCGGTGGCGGTAGTAAGCCCGGCCGCTTCCTCGGGTGTGACCCCTGCAGTCTCGCCGTTTGGACCGTAGGCGCCTTCGGCCACGTGCTTCTTGATGGTGTGGGCGCGGGCGTCCAGGTTTCGCCCCAGTTCGTCGCCCCACAGGTCGAAGCAGTTGTGGACGAGGATGCCGCTGCCTGTCTTCTGCGGACCATGCACGTAGAAGGTGTGCGTGCCGTCGACGGTGAGGTCGTACACCGCCTGGGTGGTGCCCGTCTGTTCGTGCAAACCGGTCACCGGGTTGTGCGACCCGTCGCGGCCTGCCAGGACGTCGCCGACGTGCAGGTCGGAGACCTCGCGCCAACCAGCCCCCTTGACATAGAAGCGGTGTCCGACCGTGCTGGTGATCCGACCCTCGTACTCGGTGTCGATGTCGATCAGACGGGTGGTGGAGTGCCTGAAGGTGCTGGTCACCGGCTGGGCTCCGGTGAAACCCGTGGCGGGATCGGTGGCCAGCACTTGGTCGCCTGTCCGGAGGGTTTCGATGGCCCGGTCGGTCCCGTCGGCCATGATCACGCTCGTGCCGGCCGGGAAGCTGTTGGTCGGGCACGCCGTGCGAACCCCCTCCGCGAGCTCGTCTTCAAACTTAAGCTGCTCGACCAGAGCTCGTTCGATGTTCCGGTCGGCGCTGAGGGCCGCGAGTGCCGTGTCGGTGCCGACGCCGTCCTTGAGGGTGTTGCGGAAGGCGGTGACTTTGTCGGCGGTGGCGAGGAGCTTGAGTTTGACCGCGTCACTGTAGCCGTCGAGGGCGGCTTGGAGGGCGAGTTTTGCTTGTTCGAGTTCGACGCCGGTTTCGAGGGCGAGGCGGAAGGCGGTGATGCCTTTGGCGCCCTTGGCGAGGGTGCCGTAGGGGATGAAGTTGGATGCTGCCCAGGCGCAGGGGCCGTTGAGGCCGGGGGTGTTCCAGCATTTGACGAAGTCGCCGGTGAGGGCGTCGAAGATGAGCTGGCTGGTGCTCTTGTATTCTTTTTTGGCTGTGGTGTCGTACTGCGAGGTGACCGGCTCGGTGCGGATGAGGACGGTGTCCAAGCTGCTGTACTTGCCCTGGCATGCGGCGATGGAGAGGTTCGGTTCGGGGCAGGTCTTCAGGTAGTAGTCGACCGTGCCGGTGACCTTGACTGTGACCGGCAGGTCGCAGACCAGCTTTTTGCCTTCCTCACGCCATCCGCCGGGGAAGATGGCGATGATGATCGGATTGAATTCGACGCATTTGCTGTGGTCCTCGCGGATGACCGCGGGGTTGACGTCGGACCGGGGGACGCCCTCGACGAAGCTGACGCGGCCGTTGCTGTCGACGGTGGCGGTCTCGTGCTGCATCTTGCCGTCGGTGGTGTCGGCCTGCTGCTTGGACATGATCAGCTGTGCGGCCTCGCGGGCGGACGCGAACGCGTCGTCCCTGCTCTTGCCGGCGGCGACGGCCGAGGCCTGGGCCTTGTCGGACTCGGTCTTGGCGTCGGACGCGTACTTCCCGGCCTGTTTGGCGTAGCCGGCTGCCGCGCTGGCTGAGATTCCGGCGGTGCGGGCGGATACCTGGGCTGTGGCTGTGGCGGTGCGGGCCTGTTTGGCGTGGGCGGCTGCCTGGTCGGCGGATGTCTTGGCCTGTGCGGCGGAGTTGGCGGCTTGGGTTGCCCAGCCGACGGCTTGTGCGGCGGAGGCCTGGGCCTGCCGGGCGTAGCCGGCGGCTTCGTCGGAGGCGTTGCGTGCGGTGGCGTAGGACTGGGCGGCCTGGGCCGCGTACTCGCGGGCGACGGCGGCGTTGCCGTCGATGGCGGCGAGGTAGGAGTTGACGGTGGCGATGTGGGCTGCGGTGAAGGCGTCGCGTTGGCGGGCCAGGGGCAGGCTGATCTGCAGGAACGGTATGAGCCCGGAGGCGGGTCCGGACATGGCGGCCTGGGCGGCGGCCTGGACCTCGGGGCTGCCGGTGGCGATGGCCTGGGAGATCAGGACCCGGTTGTCGTGTTCGCGTGCGATGTACTGGCCCTTGGTCAGGAACGCGCGGACGTCGGCGTGGGTGCCGCTCATGGCGGTGTTCGCGGCGTCCTGCACGCCGGGTCCGCCGACGGACATGATCTGCGAGAGCAGGACCCGGTCGTCGTGTTCCTGGCCGTTGTAGGCGCCGCTCGTCAGGAAGGCGCGGACCTGTGCGGGGGTGCCCACCGAGGCGGTCTCGGCGGCGAGCTTGTGCTCGAGGTTCGTGGAGCCTTCGGCGATGCCGATGACGCTGCTGCGGTCGTCCTGTGTCCGGGCCAGCGCGAGGTCGGTGCTGAGGAAGGCGAGGACGGCGCCGTCCGAGCCCTCCAGTGCGCTCTGCGCCGCGGTCTGGACCCAGGGGCCGCCGGCGTCCAGCAGGCGGACCGCGGCCTGGCGGCCCTTGGCCACGGCGTCCTTCTGGTCGACCCCGGCGGCTGTGGCTTCGGTGATGAGCCGTTCGGTGTCGGTGGCGAGCTGGGTGGTCTTCCCGGCCTCCCAGGCCGCCTTTCGGGTCTTCAGGTCCTCGTCCCGGTAGGCCTGCTGGGCGATGGCCACCTCGGCGGCCTGCTGGGCGTCCAGGCGCTCCTGGTCGGAGGCGCGGGCGATGGCCGCGATGTTGTGGGCCTGCTTTGCGGTGTTCTCCGCGGACACGGCGGCCGTTTCGGCGGTGGCGGCCGCGGCCTGTGCGGTCGCGGCGGCCTTGGTCGAGTCGCCGGCGTGTGCGGCCGCGTCCTCCGCGGCAGCCGCTGCTGCCTCGGCGTGCGCGGCGGAGGAGTTCGCGGCCTGTTTCGATTCGCGGGCGGCTGTGGCGGCGTCGTCGGCGATCTTGGTGGTGGCCTTCGCCGCGCGGCTGGCTTCCGCGGCGGCGCTGTTGGCCCGGGCGGCTGCCTTCCTGGCCCGGTCCGCGGCCTCCCCGGACACGCCCGAGGAGGTGGCCGCGTTGGCGGAGGCCTGTGCGGCGGCGGCGGCGTTGGTGCCCGCGGATTCGGCGGACTGTGCTGCTGACTTGGCTTGGGTCACGGCCCGTTCGGCCCAGCCGCTGGCCTCGCCTGCGGTGCGGGCGTCGGCTGCGGCGGTGCGGGCGGCGGCTGCGGCCGCGCGGGACTGGTCGGCCTTGCCCGCGTCGCCGCCTGCCTCGGCCGCCGCCGACAGAGCCCGGGTGGCGGCCTTGCCCGCCTTCATGGCGGCCGCGGCCGCGTTGGCGGTGGCTGCCGCGGCCTGCCGTGCGGCCTCGTTCGCTGCCTTGGCCGCGGCCGTTGCCGTCTGGACGGAGCTGGCCGCCCGGATGGCGGCGTCCGCCGCCCGGTCGGCCGCGTTGGAGGCCTTCGCGGCGTCGGACTGGGAGGCCCGGGTCTCGTTCGCGGCGCGCTCCGCCGCCTCCTTGGCCAGCGCGGTTGCCTGGAGTGCCTTCGCGGACGCGTCCTTGGCGATGCGGGCCTGCTCGCCGGCCTGGGTGGCGGCGTTTCTTGTCAGGTCCGTGAGCTGTGCGATGGTCAGGGTTTCCTGGTCGTGGGCCGCGGCGGTCTGGTAGCCGTAGCGCAGGAAGTCCTGGACGTCCTCGGCGCCGCCGCCCATCGCGGCGTTGGCGGCCTGCTGCACCTGCGGGCCGCCCACGTGCATCAGCTGGGACAGCTTGACCCGGTCGTCGTGCTCCCTGACGTTGAACTGACCGACGTTCAGGAACTGGTTGACGTCCTCCAGCGTGCCGGACATCGCCTTGTTCGCGGCGTCCTGCACCGCTGGGCTGCCGGTTGACATGATCTGTGACAGCAGCACCCGCTGGTCGTGCTCGTACGGGTTCTGGATCCCCTTTTCGAGGAAGGTCTGCAGACCGGCCGCGTTGCCGGCGAGTGCGGTGGTGGCGGCTTCGCGGACCCCCGGGCCGGAGATCGCGATCAGTTCCTCGATGCGCGCCCGCAGGTCGTATTCCGCGGCGACGGCCCTGCCGGTCGTGACGAACGCCGTGACGTCGGCGTCGGAACCCGCCAGCGCGGTCTCGGCGGCCCGGCGTACGTTTGGTCCGCCGTTCTGCCACGCCGCCACCGTTTTCACCCGGTCCGCGACCGGGCCCGTCGCCGGCGGGGCGTCGACCGCCGCGGCCGGAATCGTGAGCAGCCCCACCAGCAGGCTGCCGGCCACGAGTCCGGAGGCGAATCTGCGCCGTCCGGCCCGTGGTATCGAAGAGATGTCCATCGAAACGTGAAGTTCCTTTCTGTTCGGGCACCGGGGGGTCGCCAGCGGTCAGCACAGCGCGAGCGGCGCCCACACCCGGTACCAGGGGCGCGTGCTCAGCGCGCGTCACCCGTGGCGTACGGCAGATGTCGACCGCCGGCGGGCGGGGGTGATGGCCGGCTCCGGACATCACCCCCGCCCGGCGCGGGGTCGGATGCTCAGCCGGTGCTGGCCGCCGTGATGGCCTTGACGCCGGTGGCGTCGCCGGGAATCTCCTTCCAGGCGGTCCAGAGACCGGTGTTGTAGTTGGCGTCGCGGGTGTAGACCTTCTTGTCCTCGTTGACGGCGTAGACGTGTACGACGTTGTCGGAGGTGGTGCTGGTGAGGACCGTGAGGTGGTTGTCACCCATCGGTGTCCACTGCTGGTCCCACAGGCCGGTGTCGAAGTTGCCGCTGGTGCTGTAGAAGGTGTCGGCGCCGGCGATCGACAGGTCGACGGTGGTGCCGTGGACGGCGGCGGAGATGGACGTCACGCCCGGCCGGCTGCCGGGAAGTTCGATCCAGTCGGTGCCCCAGCTGCCGGTGGTGTAGTTCCCGGTGCGGGTGTAGACCTTGCCGTCCTCGTTGATGGCGAAGACGTGGGTGGCGTTGTTGAAGTAGGCGCTGGTGACGGCCGTGAGCCGGTTGTCGCCGATCTTGCCCCAGGTGGGTCGCCAGGTGCCGGTGTTGTAGTCGGCCGTGGTGCCGTAGAGGGATCCGTCGCTGCCGATGATCTCCACGTCGACCAGGCCCGTGTTGCCCCGTACGGCGGCGGTGATCTTCTGGGCGCCGTCCGCGGCGACCGCGCTTCCCGGTACCTCGTTCCAGGCGCCCCAGCGGCCGCCGATCTTGCCGTCGCGGCTGTAGACGCGGTAGTCGGTCAGGACGGCGTACACGTGGACGGTGTCGCCGGTGGCGACGCTGTCGACCGCGAGCAGGCGACTGTCGCCGGTCGGGGTCCACCCGCGCGTCCACAGTCCGGTGGTGTAGTCGGCGACCGAGTCGTACAGCTTGTCGTCGGAGCCGATGATCTGCACATGGGTACCCGCGTACACGTCCGACGTGCGGTACCTCAGATCCTTCACCCAGCCGGCGAGGTCGTCGACGCGGGTGCTGGTGGCGCCTGTGCGGGTCTCGGTGTCGCCGAAGCAGCCGCCCTGCCAGGACCGGGAGGCGACACCGGCGATCTGGACAGCGCCGTTACCGGTGCGCAGCAGCGGGGATCCGGCATCGCCCGCGCAGATCGCGGAAGAGCCTGGCGCGGGGGTGCTGTCGATACTGGTGGCGGTGATGGCGCCGGTGGTGTGGGTGGCGGTGTGGGAGGTGTAGGGCCGCCACTGGGTGGCGGTGCGGCCGAAGCCGGGCACGCTCACGTTCTCGCCCGTGGCGGGAGGGGTGGCGGCCAGAGCGGCCGGGGTGACGCTGTCGACCGGGACGGCGAGGCGGGCCATGACGAGGTCGCGGTCGGTGCGCGGCACGAGTTCGGCGATGTCGACGGTCCTGCCGCCGATCGTCACGGTGCTCCTGCTCGCCGGCGCGCCGGCAGGGAGGGTGGCGGGGTTGTCGGTGAAGCAGCCGGCCGAGGTGAGGGCCCAGTGGCGGTCGACCAGGGTCGCGGTGCAGGCCCGCCCGCCCGCGCGGCCGGGCTGACCGATGACGACGCTGCCGACCGCGGGGTAGTCGCTGGTGATGGCCGGTGCGGCCGGTCCGTCGGCGGCGGACAGTTCCAGCAGGGTGACCCCCCCGACGGCGCTGCCCTCGCCTACGGGTGTGTGGTAGTTCTTGCGGAGGTCGAGGCTGCTGACCGAGCCGTCCGTGGTCAGCGTCGCTTTGACCGTGTGGTCGTCGCCCTTGAGGCTGTAGACCTTCGGAAGCTCCACCGCCAGGTAGCCGCCGGGCCCCGTGACCCGGAAACAGATCTTGGTAGGACCGAGGTCCAGAGTCCGGCTGTACACCTCGAGCATGTTGTCTGTCGACGTGCAGTCGGCCAGCTGGATGTTTCCGTCCCCCGACTTCAGGATGGCGTGTTGCTGCGCGAGGATCTGCGCGGCCCCCGGATAGGAGAAATTCTCCACAGCCAGCGGCGGCGTGGCCTCAGCGGCCGAGGCCGGCATCGAACCCGCCATCACAGGTATTGCCAGAAAAACAGCAAGTGGCCATACCACTCTGCGAGCCATACGCACAAGCACTCCCAAGTAAACTTACATGCCAGGGGGCCCCATGCCGCCCATCGCATGCGAATAGACAAGCGGACGGTATCGGCTCGCAATATGGAGCGTCAAAGCCCTTCCGACGTGCGATATCAAGGCCCCTGGCGGGAGGCGCGCGACCTTCGGCGACAGGCGCGGCCAACAGCCCCTCACAACAGAGAGACGTATCGGACATTCCTTCAGAAACAAGGAAGAATTGTGACAACGTGAGCGCTGCTCACCCGCCCGCGACCCGCTCTCGACTCGGGAGCCTCCGCTCCTCTTCGGCCGATCCCACCAGGGCGTTTCTGACCAATGATCAGCTAGCCGAACTGTGATGGCCGGTTCAACCACCTCGCCGTTCCGACACCGCCAGATGCCCAGCGAGGTCGCCGAAGTCTCTACGCCGCGCGACGCCGGAAAGAGCCAAGCCGAGCAGGAGAAGATCCTCGCCGAAGCGCTCGGCGAGCACGCTACTTCAAGGACGGCGGGCGCCGCGCCAGCGGCCTGGGCGTCGCGCTTAACAAGATCGCCTGGATGGACCTCGAGCCGTAGAACCCCCGCCACACCCCTCCGTGTCGCCAAAAAAAATCCCGCCCACCCCCAAGCGGCCGTGACTTCTCTATCTTCACGACCCCTGCACGCGAATTCACCGACGAAATCCGAAAGGCCACGAAATCACCAACGACATTCCCAGCATCGACCCGCACGGCCTACCGCCCCTGCCGCTGCCCATCACCTACGACCTGATACGCGGCGAGCTGACCATCCCGGCCGCCGCCGACACCACCCTGGAAGAAGAGCGGGCAAGGAGGCGATCGGGGTGCGAGTGGCGTAGGTGCGGGTCGGGGAGACCTACCTGGTGCGCGTCCCAGCCCGGCTCCCGTACGACCGGTACCCGCCGGACACCACCGACCCGGACGGCGTGCTGCTGCACCGGCGCCGCTGGATCCGCGCCGGCGCCGAGTTCGAGCCGGCCGTCACCGACCTCCCGGAGCCGGACGGCGAGCACATGGTCGCCGGAGTCCTGGTCGCCCCGCACTCCCGGGTCCGGGTCGAGCTGACCGACGACCAGGCCGTGGAGCTCGGCCCGGCGCCCAGCTGCGGGAGCGGCAGCGGGCGGCCGTCCGGCAGGCCCGTGAGGCGCAGCGGCAGCGGCACCGCCCGGTCTGCACCCGCTGCCGGGCGGAGTTCTCGGATGAGCGGTGGGCCGAGCAGGAGCAGGCCGCCACCTGGGACGATGGCGGCCTGTTCGCTGGCTGCCGCGGCCGCCGCTGAAGCTGCGGCCGTCGAGGAGAAGCGGACCAGTTCCTGGTGGCGTCGGACCGGACTCGCTGCTCCCTGCCGCAGGCTGCTGACCTGCTGCCAGGAGTTTGGCACTCATGCCGGTGGGTTCAGGATTCGGGGCCTGATGAGTTTCACGCCCGGGGCCTCGGCGGTGTCGAAGACGGCGCGCATTATGTGCACAGCCCGATTCCGAGTGGAGACCCGCCTATTACTTGTCGTGACTACCTCAACTTTTCCTCAAGTCTTGCCCGTGTTCTGTCTTTTAACGCCTAGGGCCCTCTGTGGTCGACCTGATCGGGGTCGGTGCAGGAGGGGGATTCGATGATGAGGAAGGCCATTGTCGGCATGTTCGCTGGTGCTGCGGTGGCTGGGGCCCTGGGGGGGCTGTGCCGGCGAGTGCCGTTGATGTGGATCCGGGCTGGAGCGGCGACTGCTGCCGGCCCGTGGCCGACCGCTCCTGCGGGCGGATCGGCTGGGAGTGGGGCGAGTGGCAGTGGCACCGTCTCGAACAGCTCTGGGTCTCGATCAGCCGGGCGATCGCCCGCACGAAGAGCACGACGCTGACTGTGGCCGCCATGGCCGAGATCTCGGCCACCGCCCAGGTGCAAGGCGTCCAGACGTTGTATTCCAGTTGAAGCAGGGGTAATTGTGCGGAATTTGATTTCTCGTATTGCGTGTGGCGTGGCCGGCGTGGGGGCGATGGCCGTGATGGTCGCGCCGCAGGCCCAGGCGGGACCTGCGTCCGACGCGCCTTCGCTCGTCTCGGCGGCGGGGGCGACCCGGCTCCCGGCGGGTGCGGTGCCCGGTCACTGGACCGTCGACCGCCAGGTTCCCGCTCCGACGCTTCCCCAGGGGGCGCCCGCCACGAAGGCCGCGACGGTCCCGCAGACCCCGGGCACGGTTGACAGCGACATCACCCTGGAGGTCCGCGACGTGCGCTACGCGGGGCAGGTCTGCGGGACCGGAAGGGTCGACATGGTCACCGGCCCCGGTCCTATGACCCTGACGCTGACCCAGAGCAGGGCGATAGCGAGCACCTGGTCGGCGAGCGTGACGATCCCTGCCTGGAAGGTCTCCACCCAGGTCGGGTTCAGTGTGACCGACACAGCCACGCGCACCGAGGCCGGGGCGTACACCGTTCCGGCCGGCAAGTTCGGTTATCTGGAGGCCTACCCCCTGTACGACCTCTTCTACTACGACATCTACAGCCGTGCCGTCACCGACCACTGGGTCGGCAACGGCAGCGCGCAGCACCCGGTAGGGTACTGCTACAACCACTGGTCGAACTAGGGGAATTCATATGAGGCGCCCTCTCCGGTTCGCGGGCGCGACGGTTCTCCTGGCCGCCGCGGCCCTGGCGACGGCATGTACCGGTGACGGGGAGACAACCCCCCGAGAAGACGCCTCATGGGCCCTGGAGGGGCTGGCCGCCGTTCCGGCGGGCCAGCCCCTCCAGGGCAGTGTCGACGCACCTCCCGCCAAGGGCACCGCCAAGATCCTGGGCATCGCGAAAGTGGAGGGAACCGACGTGGTCCTCGCCGTCAGGAACGACATCTGCGAGGTCTCGTTCCTGACGGCCCGACCCGCCGGGGAGACGCCCACGGCTCACGGCTCTGTCGGATCGCAGCGTCCTTCCGGCAGCCTCCACTCGGACACTCACCAAGAATTTCCCGGCAACGTTCTCGCCGGAGAATACACCCAGGCGTCCACGCAAATTCCGCCGTTCACGTTCGTGGCCGTCGGATGCTCCGAAGAGGCAATGGCGGTGAGAATTGAGGGTGCGGGTGCCGCGGTTGAAGACGGAAGCAGGGCGGGGGACTCACTGAGAGTATGGCGGGACGGTCCGGACATGGTCCTGACTGTCGGGAATCCCGAGGCGATCCGCCGACCGGAACCCGGTCCCACCTCCTGAGGACACCAGGAACCGGACCGAGGGCACCCGCTCGACGCGGCGGGCGCCCTCGAGCCCGCCCCGACGAACCCTGCCTGCACCTCTGCGGCGATCGGAGTGCCGCGTTCTGCTGGGCACGGGCGAGCACGGCGACGGCCTGAACGAGCTCGCTGTCGGTGGGCAGCTGCCGGGGGGCGTCGGCGTCGGTGCGGAGAATGTTCGCCAGCGCCAGGGCGTCCAGGTGGTCCGACGTCTTGCGCGCGACGGTCCGGCGCTCGCGGTAGCGCGCGGAGGCCGTGGGGTTGATCGCGTACACAGGGCGGCCCGCACCACCACCGCACCCGCCCGCCAGGGGAGACCGATGAACCACCGCACCGCACCGGCCCTGCTCGCGGCCCTCGCGGGCCTGACCGTCCTGACCGCCTGCACGAACGACCAGCCCGCCGACAAGGCCCAACCCTCCCCGCAGACCGTCGCCTGCACGGCGCAGTACCACGCCCCGGAAAGCACGCTCCTGCGCCCGGAGAGCGTCTGGCCCCAGGCCCCCTACAGCCGGTCCGAGGCCTCGCTCACCCTGTCCGCGGGCTGCCCGAAGGCGCCCGCCGCCCCCTCCACCTCCTGCGACCCGGCGGAGTTCCCCTGGAGCGCCCCCGACGAGCTGCGGGCCGCCCGCCTGCGCGCGGCAGGCGTGGAGACCTGGGTCAAGTCGACGATCACCGGCGGCGGCGCCGGCCAGAGCCTCACCCAGCAGGTGCTCGAACTCGCTCCGGACCAGGCGTCCGCAGCGCTGAACCGCTTCCGCGACCACCTTGTGCAGTGCGGCGCGACCGCCGTCACCGAGACCGACGGACATCCCCAGGTCCTCCTACTCGAGGACCAGGCCCGGCCGAAACTCCTCGTCGACCTCACGAACGACCGGATCACCGCACTCACCCCGACCGGAGAAGGGTGGACCAGGCAACAACTGCTGCAGATCCAGCACTGACCTGTCCCCGCAGAACGCGCTGCGCCGGGCTGACGTTCCGGCGCAGCGCAGACCTGGCGCTGTAGACCGGCCCCGGTACCCCCCGTGTTGCCGAACGAAAAGCCCCGACCGCCTTCCAGCGGCCGGGACTTCTCTAGGTGCGCGAGCTCTCGCGCGAATTCACCGACGAAATTCGGGAGAACCGGACGACCGACACCAACGACCACCGCAGCCCCGGCGGCGCGCCTGGCGCGCGGATGCCCGTCTTCCTCGATCTTGTCTCCGGCGGGCTGATGATCCCGGACCGCGGCGGTCGCGGCATTGCTGCGCACCTCCGTGAGCTGCGCCGAGGTGCGGAAGGCGTCCCGGCTCTGTGATCTACCTGTGGTCACGGTTTGATGTCGGGGGCAAACGGTTCGGCGATTTCCCCGCACTACATAGGAAGACGGAAAAACGCGGCTGGGGTGCCGACGTGCAGTCGGCACCCCAGCCATCTGCGAGGGCCCTTACGGCTCTGCGTGCCGGGGCTCCGACGCGGGGCTGGCTGCTGCAACAGCTGGCCCGATTCCCTGGTGCTGAGTAACCGACAAGCCTGGGTAGCCAGTCGTCAGCAACGATCGGGTCCTAGGTCGTTGATTGGCAAAGGGTGGCGGGACACGGATGTGTGATATGAATCAATAGGGAGGCTCATGGGTGCCCTGACCTGCGGTGATGTAAATCTTAGACAGGCCTAATACTCTCAAGTTTCCTCAAGGAAATGGGACGACTTGAATTAATGTCGCAATGGGAGGTTGACCGCCATGCCATTTGAGTGGCAATATCTGATCGTTCGTCAATACGGTCTGCAAACCGTGATGGACGCGCTGAGTAATCGACAAACCATGAAGGGAGTAGTCATGTCCAGAACCGTTTCTCGGCGCCCGCGGACGCGCCGAAGCGCGCTGCCGGCGGGTATCGCCGGTGTGGTGGTCGTCGTGATTGTGGTCCTCTCGTTCGTCCAGCCTCTCCTGCTGGCCAATCCGCTGCTGGTGGCGGCGGCGAAGTCCGCGGTCACGGTCGTGGTGACGGGCCTGATGATGCGGGTGCTGCACATCCGCAGCCGCCGGCGCCGGGTGCCGGGGCTGTAGCCGTGGCCGGCCGGAAGAAGGCCGGAGTCACCCCCGGGCTGGCGGAGGAGCTCTCGAAGTTCCTCCGCCGGCTCCGGCCGCGGCCCGGCGGTAGCGAGATCACCTACAGCGAGATGGCCGAGATCCTCGGGGGACGGCGGTACTGCTCTGCGGTCACGCTCTCCCGGGCGGACCAGGGAGGCGACCGGGTGCCCCGAGTCGAGACGGTCACTGGCTACGTGGTCGCCTGCGAGGGTACGCCCGACGACCTCCGCCACGCCCGTCGGCTGCTCAGCACCGCGCAGCGCAGCCGGCAGCGAGCCCTGACCGCCGAGGAGTTCGACGACCCGAAGCAGGGCGCGCGGGTCGCCCGGCAGCGACACCGGGCGGTGTCGCCCCATCCTGACTACATGCGCTCCCGTCTGGACTTCCAGCAGGGGCTCAAGGGCTACCGGGAGGAGAGCGGCGGGCTCTCAATGAGGGCTATCGCTGAGAACGCGCAGGCCGCCGACCTGCACATCACGAAGAGCACCGTGCACCGCATGCTCTCGCCCGAGGGGATGTTCCTCAGCTGGGAGAGCGTTGAGGCATTCCTGACCGGGTGTCGGCCGGCCCGGCTTCCCGACATGGATGCCTGGCGGCGGGCATGGCAGAGGGTCTTCGGCCAGGAGTGCCAGGACGAATTCCGGATCCGCGATATCCAGCCCATGCACAGCCTTCCGCCGAGGGCTGACATCCGAACCAACGTCGTATCCCATCACCCGATCGCGCCGACGGCTGAATGGCGCCGCCCTTCTGTGCTTCTCCGCGACGGCTCCCAGGATCCGAAGCGGGGACGGAAGGGATCCGGTCCCAGCGATCTCGTGGTGGCAGGGGTAATCAGCGGCGTGCTCGGCGCCACCGTCGGCGTGCTGACTTCCCTGGCCAAGGGCTAGTGCTGTGACCGCATTCGTTCACTGGGTTGCTTGATCACGCGGCGAGGACGGGCCTGCCGCCCCAGCGCAGACCCTTCTCACTGCGGATGCGGGCACGTTCCTTGCGCTGGGCGGCCAGGACGTCGGGATGGCGGGTGTTGGTGTTGCGCCAGCGCAGGTAGGCGTGCAGTGCACGGGTCTGGACAGTGTGGTTGGGGTGGTTGGAGTTGGCGAGGGTGAACTGCCGCAGCGGCCCGAAGTGCGCCTCGATCGGATTTGCCCAGGACGCACTGGTCGGGGTGAAGCACAGGTGGACGTTGTGCCTCTTCGCCCAGCTCAGGATCTTCCTGCCGTTGTGGGCGGAGAGGTTGTCCAGGATCACGTGGACCGGGGCTCCGTCCGGGCGCGCGGACCGGATCGACTTCAGCGCCGCGAGGGTGTTCAGGGTGCCCTTGCGACGGTGGTTGACGCCCCAGAGTTTGTCGTCGCCTGCGGAGTAGCAGCCGTGGAAGTAGGTGACGCCGTGGGTGCGGTGGTAGGTCGCCGGGAGCCGGCCGGGCCGGCCCTGTTCGGCCCACCCGCTGCCGGCGGTGGGCCGGATGCCGAGCGGGCCGAACTCGTCGAACGCGAACGTGCGGTCGGGGAAGCGGTCCAGGACGTACTCGATCCGCTCGATCTTGGTGTCGAATTCGGGGTCGGTGGACTCCTTCCACGTCCTGGTGCGCTGGAAGGTGACACCGCGCCGGGCGAGCAGGCAGCGCAGGGTCTCGCGGCCGATGCGGATCACCCGGCCGTGGACCCGCCGCAAGTAGGCGAGCAGTTTGCGGATCGACCAGCGGGTGAAGGGCTGCCCGAGCCGGGTCGGACGGGTGGTGGCCGTCTGGACGACGAAGTTCTCGTCGTCAGGACTGAGATGGCGGGGACGGCCTCCCGCCCACCGAGGGTCCAGGCAGGCCAGGCCGATCTCGTTGAACCGGTGGATCACGTCCCGCACCGTGTCCTCGTCCGCCTGGACCAGCTGGGCGATGACCGGGACCCGGTTGCCGCCCGCCGAGGCCAGCAGCATCATCGCCCGTCGGTAGCGCACCGTGTTCGTGCTGCCCCGCCGCACGATCCGCTGTAACTGCTGACCTTCCGGGTCCGTGAGTCTGCGAACCTTGACCGGCTCCGCCACCGGGCCCCCTTCCGAGCTGAACGTCTCACGACATCCAACCGGTCCAGGGCCCTCCGGTACCAACCCGGCGAACCTATGCGGTCACAGCACTAGCTCGGACCCGCCAGGCCATCAGCGATGGTCAGAGAGTCGCCCGGTGATTCTCACCAGCCCGACATACCTTCCTGCGCCCTGTCCTGGTGATGAGTGGTGTCGTGGGTGGGGGTGGGCGTTGGTCGATCGGGTGGGTCGCTGCGCTGTGCCTCGTCTCCGCGTCCGGCTGATGCCGGCCGGGCGGCAGCCTCGCCGGACACCGGACGCCGGAGCCGCGGCCTTCCTCACACGGCCCACCGCGCTCTTCGCGAACGTCATCCCGCCGTCCAGCGACACCACCGAGGACGCCGGACAGACGTCCACCGGTACCGGCCCGTCCGTGGTCCCCGCGACCAGGGCAGCCCTTCCCTGCGAGAACCCGCCGGGAACCAGCCGATCCACGAGGCACCCCCCAAGGCACCTCTGGATCCCTTCCCACAAAGGATCTTCCGTTCTTAGTCTTATCCCAGGCAAGAAGGAATGGGGTCCTGGTCGGAACCGTTCCTCCGAAGCGTATGGAGAATCTGCAAATGAAGCGCACTATATCCGGCATAATTTCTACTGCCCTGCTCGGCGGTATTCTCGCGACCGGCACTGCGGGTACAGCGTTCGCGACAGGCCAGTCCGCAGGGAGTCAAGCCGTCATAACTGAGGTCAAGGACGTATCCCCCATCGCCCAGGCCGACCCGGTCGGCGAGCGGCGGTCAATGTGCCTGTGGAAGCATGACAAGAACGACTGCGCATCCCTGCTGGTAAGCAAAAAGATGACTGACATGGTGAAAAATTGCCTTATCAAGGCTGGGATCGGCGGAGCAGGGGCATTTGTTATCGGCAAGTATGTCAGCAAGGATGTTGCCAAGGATATCGCAGCAAAGGTCGTCGGCGCTGGGGCGACAGCCTGCCTGTCATCCTTCTCGTAACGGCGAGCATGCAATGGCGATCAAGATAATTGCCACGCTCGTCTGGACTGCTGGGCTCATCGGGGTTGTCAAGCTGCTGAGCGGAAACGACTTGGCGCAGTACGCCGCCATCTTCATTCTGAGTGGCCTCTACGCCCTGCTGATAGACAAGCTGCCCTCACCAAGGAATCACGACGAGGGCTACTGATCCGAGCCAAGATGCGCACTCCAGCCCTCGGCCGGAAACCGGCCGGGGGCTGGAAGAAGTTCCTGGACAGCTTTCGTCAGCTGGTCGGCGCAATTGTCGCGGGCGGCGGTGAAGTCCGCCGGTGCGAGCGTGTAGAGATCGTCTGCGATCTGCTCGAAGGAGAGGCGGGGTGCGCAGGCCGGGGACGCGGTCCGGCCCCGGTAACTGATGTCGGGAACCGGCCGGTACTGGAACGCCGCGCCCCGCTGGCGGTGGGTCGAGATCCGCATCGCGGGCCGATGGCGCTCGGGCCGGGTGGAGTGCTGTCCACCGCCTCATGACGTTGCCCAGCCGCCGATGCGACGGGCAGGCGTCGACGTGGAGTCTGGGGACGCGGCCGGCAGGGGTGCCTCCCGTGTTGCCTTTCCGATTGTTCTTCCAGGTTTCCTCATGTTAGAAATCGTCACGACCTCTCAATTTCGCCGCCAGTGCATCCCGCAAGACACAACGGATCACGACTGCCCGCCCCTTAACCAGGTAATCGTATGAGAATCATCGAACCAGCACATGCGTGCCCGTCTATCCCGGAACATCCGTTGGTTGCACTGAGAGCCTCGACAGGCCTCTCACAGACCGCATACGCACAGCTGGTCGCCCGTACCCACGCCCAGCTCGGGTACGGATCGATGGCCGCGCGCAGGGAGAAGGTGTCCCGCTGGGAATCAGGCCGGATCACCCCTGAGTTCAGCGCCCAGCTCGCCATCGCCCATATTCACCGGATAGAGCGGGACGAGGTGCTGCGTCTGGGCTGGCCGCAATGGCTCGTGGCCGTCAACGGCGATCACGACCTCCTGGAACAGCCGTGGAGTCAGCACGGCGCCATCACCGCCGCCCGCCTCACGGCACGGATGGAAGACCCCAGCCCCGGACTGATCGCCACTGGACCGCACCTCACCAGACAGATCCGCGGCATCATCACGACACTGGTCGGACACCCGGGCCCACCCGAGCGCAGCGGTCCCCGCATCGCCCCCGAAGCCCTCGACTGGGCCGAGAGCCGCATCCATGCCCTTGAAGCACTTGAAGGCGGCAGCCCCATCACTCCGGATGCCCTCAACCTGAGTGCCCGCACCGAGCACCAGCTGATCGCCGCCTTCCTGACCCGCCACGGATACGACCGCACCACCGGCGCCCGACTGCTCACCCTCGCCGCCCGCACCGCAACCCTGTGCAGTTGGACCAGCGCAGCACTGGGCGAGGAACCCAGGGCCGAGCGCTACGCGCTGGCCGCTGTTCGAGCCGCCGCCGCTGCCGGGGCGCCCCGACTAACCGCTGCCTGCCTCGCGCTGCTCGCCAGCGGACACATGCGTTGCGGCCGGGCCCAGGACGCACTGTCCCTGCTCCAGGCGGTCAGAGCCTTCACCCCCCGCCCCACCCCCCGCCTGGCCGTCATCCTGCACTCCACTCAGGCCATCGCCCTCGGTGCGCGCGCGGAACCCACGGCGGCCCTGGCCTCCCTTCGACACGCCGAGCTATCCCTCGCGGTCTCCGCGGAATGGGACACGGAGGCAGATCCCTACGCCGGGAACATCGACGAGGAGTTCCTGACTCTCGCCAGCGGCTACGCCTGGCTGCGTCTGGGTCGGCCAGACCGCGCACTCCCGTGTTTCAGCAGCTTCCTCGACGATGGTCCCTCCTCGGATCGTCCCTCGACGCCCTACGACGCCATCCAGTTGTGCGCAGTCGCGGAGATCCAGGTGTCCAGCGGGCAGATCGAGGAAGCGGCAGCCACCCTGCGCCGCGCCATCGTCCGCACCGGCGGTCTGCCAGCGGGGCTTGCCACCCAGTTCCGGCGCCACCTGGCTGCCCACGCCGATACCGCGACCGTGCGAGAGTCCCTGGACTATCTGGCCGAAGGGCCTTGATCGCCGTCGGACGTGCCCTCGTTCTGTCCACGGTGACGGGCCTCGTGCCCGCGGATCGAGAGGAGGCCGGTTTTGACGTCCTTCTCCCACGGCAGGTGCTGACCAGATGGTTGCCCGGGAACGACGAGCCGGGTATCGCCAGGGATGGGCCGGACAGTAAGGAGAGTCGAAGATGATCCACTGCTCGTCGGTCACCTCCACCTCCCCTACTTGTGGTCGTTAACCTCAGTTTCCCACCTCGAACTGACAAGCCGACGCGGGCTGTAGAGACCGAAGACAAGCCGACTGCCCAACCTCGGAAGGCCATCACGCTGCCCAGGAGCATGACGGCCCTGCAACGTTGATTAGGGCCGAGAGCGTACCGCCGGGCAACAGACGCGCTACGCCCACTCCACGCCGTGCCCGGCGAGCTGCGCGAGCTGCCCCGGCGTCAGCTTCGCCCGCCGGCTCTTCTGGTTGTTGAGCCAGGTGCCCAGCGCGAAGTGCGACACCACCACCTGCTCCCCGCCCGGGCCGGCCTCCACGGTCTCCACCGGCTCCTTGTGCGGGCGGGGCACCCGCAGGTGCTGCTCGCGCTCGACGAACCGGGCGAGCGCGGCCAGGCCCTGAACGAACCTGTCGCCGCGGGACAACGTCGGCTTCGCCTCGGCCGCGGCCTTCGCGGCCACCAGCTCGAGGTTGGCCTCGATGCCGATCGCCGCCAGCAGGTCCCGCTGGTGCTCCTCCAAGTCCGGCCAGCCGGCCCGTTGGGGTCAGCAGGCCGCCTGGTAGGGGACCTCGGGGAGGTACCTGTCCCAGTCGACTTGTGGCAGTCCGCCGCCGACTCGTTCGCAGATGCCGGTGGCTACCTGGTCCGGGACCACCACGATCGTGCGTGCTGCCCGGCTGTTCCCGTCCCGGCCGCCGTCCGGCTGTCCCCGGAGCCGCCGCTCTCGGTGGCACCTCGGTGGCCACCGCCGGCCCCCCGCGACCGTCCCGGTCCCGGGGGGCTTCTGCTCCTGGCCACCGGGACCGGCCACCCCTTCCCCGCCGGGCGGCTGCGCCACCGCGGCCCGCTACTGCTTGGCGCCGCCCGCCCGCCCCTGCCCGCTGCGCGCCGGTCCGGCGCCGCCCGCCCCCGCTCGCGGGGCCGCCGCGCGCTGTACCGCACGGCTCTGGCCGCCGCTGCTCCCGGCCCACCACCGTCCGGCCACCGGCCCGGGGCCGGCGTGCTGTCGCTGCGTGGCCGCTGCCGGGGGCTGGAGCCGGCCCCGCACGCGCGGGGCCGACGTGAGGTCGTGCCGCCCGGATCGAGGACCTGGGCCGGGTTGGACGGTGCCTGCGGGGGCGGTGATCGATCAGGTGAACCCGGCATTCTTTAAGATCCCCGGCAGCATCAGGTACTCAGCAGACGTTCCGGTAGGGGACCTCGGGGAGGTAGGTCTTCCAGTCGGCTTGGGGTAGTCCGCCTCCGGCTCGTTCGCAGATGTCGGCGGCTTCCCGGTCCGGGGCCACCACGACCTCGTGGCCCGGGGCGTGCTCGGTGGCTGCGCGCAGGGTGTGGTCGTCGGGGCTGAAAGCCAGGGAGAGGGCGGCGCCGCCGGGCATTGGGATGGCAGGGCCGAGGGGTTGACGGGATGCGAGGTCCCACGTCCGCAGTGTGCCGTCGGCTCCTGCCGCGGCCAGGGTGCGGCCGTTGTGGGAGAAGGCCAGTGCGGTGATGGGGACGAACCCTCCTGTGGTGTTGGTGCGGAAGGTGCCGGGCAGCACACCCAGGTTCCGTTCGGCGGTGCCGTCCCAGAGTGTGACGCGGCCGGCTTCGTCGCCGGTGGCCAGGTATGTGCCGTCCGGGCTGAACGCCACAGTGTGGGTCGTGTTCTGGGTGAGTGCACGGGTGGTGGCCCGCCCTGACGGCAGGTCGGCTAACCGGTTGTGTGAGGTGACGAGAAGCTGTCCGTCCGGCCGGACGGCGAGTTGTTCTCCGCCGACGTCGGAGAACACCCGGGTCCGGACTCCACGGGACGGGTCCCAGACTTCCACGGTCTCGTCCGACGGTGCTCGCGACACCAGGAGTGATCGTCCGTCCGGCGTGAAGGTGATCCCATTGACAGGGGGAGCTGCCTCGATCGGCCTGCCGGTGGCATCTTGGTCCAGGTTCAGGGTCGTGGTCACGGAGCCGACGGAATCGTCCCAGATGGACACTGTGGCGCCTTGGTCCCATCTTCCCGGGAACGGGAAGGGGTCGAAGACGCTGTAGGCGAGTGCTCTCCCGTCGGGACGGAACGCCATGAGGACGGTGCAGGGCGAGGGGGTGCGGCGCTGCGGGGTGCAGGATTTGGCGGGAAGGTCAACGACGTGTCCTGCCCTGCGGAGATCGCGCAGTCGGAAGCGGTACATGCCGTCGCCTTCTGGCGGGGACAGTGTGGCGAGCGTGCCGCCGTCGGGGCTGAATGCGGCGGCCGCGATCGGCCGGCTCGTTGATGGTCTGCATGTTTTTGCCAGTTGAGGATCGTCATCGCAGTGTCAGCGGAATCTCTGTCTTGACCAGGCATCATGTGCTGACAGTGCTTGCA